>NVWB01000202.1 GCA_002733575.1 Blastopirellula sp.
CAGTAGTCGAGCAAGACTGTACTCTTTGAGAGATCTCATGCTATCTCCTGGGATCAATGTGAGGATCTTCGATTATTGGGTCTATCAATTCTACAGACATAAGCCATTCGCCAAGAGGAACATGATCTTACTCTATTTTTCCAATTAATTTCAAATATTCGGCCACATAACGGCGACTATGTTCTTTTTGGGTGGCGGTATCAAAGTGAACTCGGTTTCCAGTCTCTTTACTAAAGATGCAAACCTGGCAACGATTTCTTGCGCTTCTCACATTGATATATTTATTACCACAAAGACTCAAAGGCACTAAGGATTTGAATTCAGGCTCTTTCCTTCCTTCGTGTTTTAGTGCCTTCGTGGTAATCTCTCTTCCTCTGCGTCTCTGCGCGAGGCCCTTCTTCCTTCCTGGGTGGCGTAGCCGCAAGAGGACTCATCTTCGATGCAAAACAACCGAATCGGATCGCATCACAACCATGTTCACGCTGGTGACAATCAATTGTAAAAGTCTACCGCAACGTGCGACCTTTTGTTGAGTTCCTCAACCCAGTTTGCGAGCAAACTGGGCTATCCGTTTATTGAACGAGTTTCCTACAAGAAATGCCCGGTTGTGTATTGATTTACACCCGTTTTTCATCGAGTCGCATGACTTTCAATGCGAGTTCTTCGAGTTGTTTGCGGTCGACGCTGCCTGGTGCTTTGGTCATCAGGTCAGCCGCTTTTTGGGTTTTTGGGAAGGCGATACAATCACGGATATTATCCAGGCCGCCGAAGAGCATGACCCAGCGGTCGATGCCGAGGGCGATTCCGCCGTGTGGTGGTGCGCCATATTGTAGTGCGTCTAGTAGGAAGCCAAATTTTTCTTGAGCTTCTTCCTTTTCCATGCCCAGTAATCCGAAGACCTTCTCCTGAACTTCACTGTCATGAATACGAATCGTTCCGCCACCTGCTTCACTGCCATTGATGACTAAGTCGTAAGCAATCGCCCGACATTCGTGTGGAGCGGTATCCAGTTTTTCGATGTCTTCTGGAAGAGGTGCGGTAAACGGATGATGCATGGCGTTCCAACGATCTTCGTCTTCATCGTAATCAAACATCGGGAACTCGGTGATCCATGAATAATGCATTTCTTTCGGATCGTAGAGTTCCAGCTCTGCTCCTAATTTCTTTCGCAACGCATACAAGGCTTTACAAGTGACTTCATATTTATCAGCCACCATCAAAATCAAGTCGCCAGGTTCTGCGTCAAACCGCTCAGCAAATTTTGCCAGAAGTTCATCGGAGAAGTTTTTAGCAATCGGCGAAGACAGCTTCATGCCTTCTTCGACCTTGAACCAGGCGAGTCCTTTGGCACCGAAGTCTTCTTGGACGAACTTTGTCATGTTGTCAATTAGGCGGCGTGAGTATTTTGACGCGGCACCTTTGGCGATGATTCCACGAACTTTGTTTCCCGCATCGGCCACACTTTTGAACACACGGAACTCGGCTTCCGCTGCTAAGTCGGTACAATCGATTAGTTCCATCCCAAATCGAAGATCTGGGGCATCATGGCCAAACCGTTCCAACGCTTCAGCATAAGTCATACGTGGAAGCGGAAGCTTTACTTCTTGTCCATGAATTTCCTTGGCTGAAATTTCAACCAGTCCATCGATCATGCCGATGATGTCGTCCATTTCGACGAACGACATTTCCATGTCAAGTTGAGTAAATTCTGGCTGGCGATCAGCACGCAAATCTTCATCGCGGAAACAGCGGGCCACTTGCACGTAGCGGTCGTAGCCAGCGATCATCATGATCTGTTTGTACAACTGGGGCGACTGCGGCAAAGCATAGAAAGTTCCGTGATGCACGCGAGATGGAACCAAATAATCGCGGGCACCTTCGGGCGTGCTGCGACCAAGGATGGGTGTTTCAACATCAATAAAGTCGTGCTTCTCGAAATAGTCACGCATCAACTTGATGATACGGCTTCGCAAGACCAAAGTCTCTTGCATTTTGTTGCCACGCAAATCGAGAAAACGATTGGCAAGGCGTAAGTCTTCGTTCGGCTGATCTTGTTGATTCGGGAAGAAAGGGGGTGTTTTGCACTTGTTCAGAATCTCGATAGACTCAACACGAATTTCAATTTCGCCTGTCGGAAGCTTCGAGTTCACGGTTCCTTCGGGTCGAAGATCGATTCGACCGATGACTTTAATCACATCTTCATTACGAATAGCTCGGGATTGTCCCTGAACTTCCGCACCACTTTCAGGGCTGAAAACCACCTGAGTTTTTCCGTAGCGATCTCGTAAATCGACAAACAGGCCGCCGCCGTGATCTCGATAACTATCTACCCAACCACAAAGGGTAACTTTTTCGCCGACGTTTTCAGCACGTAATTGGCCGCAGGTGTGTGTGCGTAACAAGGGATTCTTCCAGCCGTAAGTAAAGGTACAGTCAACACTAATGCAAGGATGCAAACCCAGTATTTTAAACAGAGATCGCCTCTGCGCATAGGTTCCCCAATTTCCTTGGAAATCGTCTATTTTCAGGCCAAATTCACTTGATTGACACCTTTATTGGTATTTTAAGGGCCGTTTCTGCGAGTTTTGGCCATCTTCTCAACTGCTGCTGATTGAGGTATACCGTTCAACATGACAAATCTATTGGAAATACCGGAATTGCAAGGACTGCACTCGCGACAAAGTGTGGTGAGAATCCCCGATCAAATTGATATTCCGTTGACTGACCGTGTGCGGAACATTATTGATGCACCCGAGTTTCGGCGGCTTACGCGAATTAGCCAGTTGGGCTTGGTCTCAATGGTTTACCCGGCCGCCCATCATTCGCGGATGGAGCATTCGTTGGGGGTCTATCGTATGACGTTGCTGTTTCTAGAGCAACTCTCGTATGACGAGCGGTTCGCAAAGATTATCAGCGTTGAAGATGCCGAGCTATTGATTGCGGCCTCGCTGTTACATGATTTAGGTCACTGGCCATTTTGTCACCCGATTGAAGACCTGCGATTGCCGGAGGTTCCAGAGCATGAATTGTTTGCCAATAGTTTTTTGCTCGAAGGCGAAGTGGCCGATTGCTTGCGTGAAGATTGGGGAATCAATCCGCGTGATGTGGTTTCATTGCTATCAGAAAAAGCACGCAGCACCAAAAAGCGAATCTTGCAAAGTATTTTGTCGGGGCCGATTGATGTCGACAAAATGGATTATCTCCAGCGAGACAGCTTGCACGCTGGTGTGCCTTATGGTCGTAACTTCGATCAACAACGGCTCATCGGTAGTTTGTGTTTAAACGAGGCAGGAACTGGATTGGCCCTGAGCGACAAAGGCCGCACTGCCGCTGAGATGATGGTGTTTGCCCGTTACGTGATGTTCAGCGAAGTCTATTGGCATCATACAGTGCGTGCGGCGACCGCGATGCTACAGCGGGCGTTCTTCATGCTGTATCAACAACTTGATCTTGATTCGTTGTTTCGCATGACCGAACAACCGATGATTGACGCGATGATAACAGCAGCAGGCAAAGGACCAGCGAGTGATCTTCTGCTCGGTCTGTTTGGCCCTTCTCGGCGGTTGTATAAGCAATTGTTGGAATTCAGTTTCTCCCAACACGAAGATATTTACGACATGATCTCGCGTCGCCCGTATCCTTGGTTGGTGCAACTGGCGGAAGAATTTGCCAACCGGTTGAGTAAAGTCTTGGCACGCCGTGTTGCTCCGCATGAGATCTTGATCGATGCACCGCCTGTGAAGCTGGAAGTGCAGTTTAATATCGAGATTTATGATTCCAAGCGAGACGTTTATCGAAACTTGGGGGATGTCTCACCCATGGTAAAAACACTGGCCACCAAGCAGTTTGACGACTTTGTGAAAAAAGTTCGTGTGTTTGCCCATCCGAGTATTGCTCAAGATTTACGAGATTCAGATCAACTTGAATCGACACTGATGGATGCGTTAGAAGCCTTAGAGTAACGGCCTTGGTTGGCTTTGAATTAAAGCCTCGAACAGCTCACTTTCCGTAACCGTTTTTTGAAGTTGAAACTGACTGCATGCCGAACTTTTACCGGCAGCAAGTGTGCCGAATCGATTCTCGATGCCCAATGCCTTAGCGGCATTGATGGTAACCATCTCTAAGAAATATTGCGGTGCAATTCCCATGAAAGCAAGTGCGGCGGTTTGCACATCTTGCCAGAGATCAAGATTAGGTGTGGATGCCCTGGAATCGGTTCCAATGGCCACAGGCACTTGATATTTCAACAGTTGCGGAAGCGGATGGCGGTCGTGACCAAAGAACGCATGAGTTCTCGGGCAATAGACCACCGTCATTCGCCCTTGTTGTTCTGCGAGAAATCCAATCTCTTTTTCGCTAAGATAATTTCCATGAATTACCAGTGTATGATGTGACTTCGACAACCACTTTAGGTAATCGAGAATCTGTGTTCCCTTGGGTGGGGCAAGGTCATTCCAGACGCCAAACTGTTCCAGCATTTCACGGAATGGGCCTTCGTGTTTTTCGATAAATTGCAGCTCAGCTTTCGATTCGGCCAAGTGCATGGCAACGGGGAACTGATGCTTTTGTGATAGCAAAGCGATTTGCTGTACAGTTTCAGGATGCACGGAATACGGGGCATGAGGACTAATGCCAGGCACGATGTTGGCTTCTCGGCATTGATGAATATGTTGCTCTGCGGCCTCGATCAATTCTTCCGTTTGGTTCGGATCACGGCCAATTAGTTCGAGAAATGAAACGACTTGTGCTAATGAATCTTGATAATCGCTGACTTGCACAGGCGAGGTTGAAATTTCACCGACCGCGACCACCGAGGCGTTTGAACTTTCTTCAAGCCCTTTGCTAATAAACTGACTGCGGTTCTTAATCCATTGACCTTCAAACCCACGCCGGTAACCGACTGCCTTTGGTATCCACTGCGTAAACTCCATGCCCTGTTCGCCAAGCGGTTTTTCAATTCCACTGAATTCAAGATGCGTATGCGCGTTGACCAAGCCAGGGGTAATTACTGAGTCAGGCAGTTCAACCGGTGCAGTGCCTGAAAGATTCTCTCCCACGGCAAGAATCTGATTTTGGTCTACCGTAATCAGGCCACCTGCTATCGGTGGACTGGAAACGGGGACAATCCAGGCAGCTTGATAGCAGACCGGTTTTGAAGCATCGTTGCTCATGGGTTCTCAACTTTCATCGAGTTCGATTCCCAATCGGGGTTCCAAGAATCTATGTCATTCCAATGCTCCGTTAAGTCCGCAGTTACCTCTACCGTTTCATCAATCATCGGATGACGAAACTTGAGGTAGCGTGAGTGGAGGGCAATGTGTCTTTCGCGTATATTCTCTGTTGTTGGACCAAACGGCACTTCCGAACCATATTGTGAATCACCCAAGATTGGGAGCCCACGTGAACTGCATTGAATTCTGATTTGGTGATAGCGACCGGTCTCTAATTGAATTTCTAGTAGACTGCCCTGCCCTGTCTTTGCCAGAACTTGATAGTGCAGAATTACTTCGCGCGAAAGCGGATCGTCTACCGAGGAAATTTCGGCTTGTGCCACATCGGGAATTTTCCGAATCGTATCGGTCCAAGTTCCCGCGTCTGGCTCTGGATGCCCGGCCACAAAGGCCCAATAGGTTTTCGTGACGGTCCGTTGGCGGAATTGCTCACTTAAACGTCTGGCAGCGCGGACATTTCGGCAGAACACCATGGCACCAGTAACGGGTCGATCCAGTCGATGAGGAACACCCAGATAAACACGCCCCGATTTTTTATCGCGTGTTTTGACAAACTGTTTGATCTGCGAATCAAGGCTATCAATATGTGGTGGCGCCTGGGTCAACAACCCGCCAGGTTTTACCACGCAAAGACAGGCCCGCTTCTCATACAGAATTTGAAACGGCGGTTCTAGACCCGAGTTACTCATGACATCATCCACTAGGATTCGGTGCATCGTCTAACGGACCTACCACACTAGTTTCAGCCATCGCCGCTTCTTGAATTGCCCTTCGACGTGCCATGACTTTGCGGGTGACTTCATCAAAGATTACGCCTGCCAGAATTACACTACCGATGACGGCAAACTCTAATTGTCTGATACCTAGAAATTCAATGGAATTTCTTAGCACACTCAAAATTGCTGAACCGATTAGTACCCCAAAGATCGAGCCTTCCCCACCACGCAAACTGCATCCTCCGAGAACAGCGGCAGCAATCGCATAGAGTTCGTAAAAGTTACCATGGCTACCTGGGTCTACGCTAGGCATATTAACAGCAAATAATACTCCAGCAACACCTGCTAGTAACGAGCAAATGACATAAGCCAAAATGGTCATCATGTTCGTGTTAATGCCACTAAACTTGGCGGCCTGTTCGTTTTTACCGAGAGCCATTAGGTAACGTCCCCAAACCGTTTTATTGAGAAATATGGCTGCTATAATTGCAATCACCAGCAGATAAAAGAACGGAGGTAATATGCTTACCCATTGAAATAGAGGGAGTGCAATTTTTTCGCCAGCATCGTCAAGTGGATACTCATTATTCGTGTTATTCCATTTATACATTCCCCAATAACCATCACTGATCCAAGAAATAAAGGGAATGGGGATGTGGACTAGTTTATGCTGACTTAGATAACCTAAACTTGCTGAGGGTATTTTCTGATCATTGGCAATAAACCGGGCTAGTCCCCGTAAGATTAATAATCCACATAACGTAACCACAAAAGGCTGCAACTTTAATTGTGTAATCAGTAATCCATAAGTTAGCCCAATAAGCATGGAAATGCCTAGCACGCAAATAATTGCAGCAGCAGGGTGCATCCCTACATCTTCTGAAATAAAGATTCCTAATAAGCAACCTACCAACGCAACCATCGAACCAATCGACAAGTCGATTCCTCCAGTGATGATCACAAATGCAACACCAATTCCCATAATCGCAGAGAGTGATGTCCAATTAATTAAATTCGTTATATTTAAATCGTCGACAAACCGATTTTGAAACAAAGTAGTAACAACAAAGATCACTATCAGCAAGACAAGCATTCCCAAGTTTTTATTCATAGCTTCGTTCTATCGATTCAATTGGTAATAAGTTGTTGGCCAGTTGCTAGTTGCATGATCGATTCTTCGTTTAGTTGATCTCGCGAAAGTTCGCCAGCGATCTGACCTTCGTGCATCACTAAAGTTCGATCAGACATGCCTATCACTTCTTCCATTTCACTGGAAACAAATAAGATGGCCACACCTCGCTTGGCAAGGTCTTCCATCATTTCATAAATTTCGTGTTTCGCGCCGATATCGATTCCACGCGTTGGTTCGTCTAGGAGTAGAACCTTGGGCCCTAGTGATAGCCATTTAGCAATCACGACTTTTTGTTGATTTCCGCCAGAAAGAAATTGAGTAATCTGCTCCTGATTCGGGGTCTTTACCCCTAGCTTCTTGATCATCTCATCCGCGTTTTTAATCTCGTAAGCTTGATCAACCATTCCAGCAGTAGCATGACGGGCCAGACCCGGCAAGCTGATGTTCTCGCGGACCATCATTTCAATAATTAACCCATGTTGTTTGCGGTCTTCAGGTACCAGAAACATGCCCGCTTGAATCGCATCACGTGTCGATTTTAAAGCGATTCTTTTCCCGCAAACATGGACTGTTCCGCCAAGTGCGCGATCAAAACCGAAGAGCACCTGGACTAATTCAGTCCGTCCTGCGCCGACGAGACCTGCCACTCCAACGATTTCCCCAGCGCGTACTTGAAAACTAATTTTATGTTGTGCATTACCAGGAACCTGGACCTGATCCACTTTCAATACCACTTCACCGGGTGTATGCGAAACTCTGGCGTAGAATTCATCCAGTTCTCTGCCGATCATCAGGCGAACCATGTTGTCATGCGTAATTTCTTTTGTGGTGAGTTCCCCCGAGTATTCTCCGTCTCGCATGGCAACCACGCGATCTGCAACTTCAATGACTTCCCCAAGGCGGTGTGAAATATAGACGATACTCACGCCTTGAGCCTTGAGATTCTTGATCACTTCAAACAGTGCTCCAACCTCTTTCGTTGATAGTGATGAAGTGGGTTCATCCATGATTATGAGGCGAGCATTGGCAGACAAAGATTTGGCGATTTCAATCAGTTGTTGTTTGCCGATTGGCAGTTCCGATGTGAGCGTATTCGGAGAAACGTCTAGCCCAACCTGCTTGAGAACTTCTTCCGATCTCTTGTAGATTTCAGTATGATTGATAAATCCTAAAGTTCGCGGTTCTCTGCCTAGAAATATATTGGCCCCGACATCTAAATTATCGCACAGGTTTAACTCCTGATGAATCAAGGCAATACCAAACTCTTGTGCTTCACGAGGACTAGAGATTCTCACTTGCTTTCCGTCAATCAATATCTGACCGGTATCCTGCGATTGAATACCTGCCAGTATTTTCATCAACGTGCTTTTGCCGGCACCGTTTTCTCCGATGACCGCCACCGATTCTCCGGCTGCGATACTTAGTGAAATGTTGGAAAGAGCCTGCACGCCCGGGAACCGTTTTGAAAGCGAACGTACTTCAAGCAATGCAGATTTCGATTGAGGCATACGCCGGGTATCCATCCAAGGAAAACCGCCCAACAACGAAATCTCGGTGGGGCGGTTTCTGTATAAAAATATAGAGAGGTCTAGTTAGACTACTCAGAAACTGCGGGCTCTTCCGTAGCGGGTGTTTCGGATTTCTCTGCCTCACTTGGCTCCGTGTCAGTCGTGTCAGCTTCACCTGGCATGGGCTTGCCCAGTAGTTCATCAATGACACCCTGGCTGCGTTCTTGAGCATTTAAGACTTCCATTTTACCAACAAAAATCATGATTTCGCCCCCGTCAGGAATTGCTTCTTTCACAAGCTTGCCTGCGGCTCTTCCAGCAAGATAATTGCCGGTACCTACATAGAGTAAACGCTTGCTATTCGGTGCGTCTGAATCGTGACAGATTATCACCATTTTTTCCGCTAGATCGTTAATCATCTTAGATTGATTTTTGGGATCGATGGGAGAGATCGCCAACCCTTCAACTTCATTGGTTTGGATCTTTTCAATAAAGCGTTGCTGTTCTTCAACTGTGCCTTGTGGCGGATGATAGACTTCACAGGTTGCGTTGAACACGGGTTCAGCTCGGCGAACTCCGGCTTCTGCAAGATACCAGAATGGGTCGACGGTATTGGTTAAAAATGCAATGCTGACCTTGCGATTGGTATCATAGTCGTCCCGGTCATGCGCGGGTTGGGTTCCTTTGCCATCATTGATTCTTTGAAGCTCCGATTTAAAGTCTTTCACATTATCTTTTTGAATCACTTTAAAAGGGATAAAAATCATCTTGTCCTCTGGGACATCCACAGGCTGCTCACGAATAAAAGCGGAAAGATATTCAACAGACTTATACCCGAAAGCAAAAGGATCTTGCACAATGGTGCCCTGGATTTTTCCTTCTTCGATAGCTTTAAGGGTTACTGCATCTTCGTCAAAGGCAACGACGGAGATTTCGCCTTCTTTGCCCGCCCCTTCTATTGCCTGTAAAATTGCAGGAGGGTTATAGGCCCAAAGCCCTACCATGCATTTTAAATCGGGATACAGAGAGATGGCAACTTCAGCATTCGATTTAGCTCGGCTTAAATCGTTGTCGTCGGTTGAGATACCTAGAATCGTGTACTTGCCTGCCTTGATGGGAAAATCGGAATCGGTGGAGCTCGGGCTTGTGATTTTGGGTCCGCCACCACTGGGGCCAGAGTCCGATTTATTACAGCCAGCGATTAGTAACACTGCGAGTGTGCAGCCTGAGATGATCGATAAAGCAAAGCGGTTCATGAGGATGGTATCCATGAAGCAGGTGGTTAAGCAAAACATGACGAAACCGTTATTCTAAAGTGCTGGAATCGTAATAGCAACTATCGGCTGCATTATTGTGAATTTGATCAGAAAGAATTTGTTCCCATGCCCTGACTGTTTCGAATCGATGTCCCGTATATCGGCGCATGAAAACACACCTTGCCACGGGATGCCAAGGTGCGTTCTTTGACTCTTATACGAAATAATCAACAGGCGGCATAAGCCAAACCGTGTTTAGTTGGTTGTATTGGTCGGTACTTCTACGTCACCAGGTGTTTCAGTGGTGTTTGAAGGGGTTGTAGGTGTGGATGGAGTAACGATCGGATCAGCAGGTTTGCAGCCCATCATTGCGGGAGCTAATACAACAGCCAAAACAAAAGAAGCAACGAATAGTCGGAAAGAGTTCATTGTAGTAAGTAACCTTAGAGTCTGGGGGAAACAAGTGACGCAGTCTATCTATTCTATCTTGCGCCTTTAATACGCTCAAGCGGGTGTTGATACCGATTTGACCCTAGAAATCGGACTGTAAAGCAAATTCGCTTCAATCGGCCCAATAAGAAATCAATTCATCGATCAGTAGTCGTTCGTTCTAATTCGTCGATGATTGTATTATGCTGAAAAATAATTCACAAATTGCTGGCCAATCTACGTCCTCGCATCGTCTAAAAGTACGTGTGGTGGGGGTCCAGGCAACCTCTTCGGCAGTTGCGAGGTTAAAAAAACAATGCGATTGGATCATCGGCGAACGAATTGGCCAAGGTAATTTTTCGAATATCCACAAGGCAAAACCACGCAACAGCAAATCGGACACCTGGGATTATGCCATGAAGGCAATCCGTAGCGACGTGGGTGACCAGCCCATGTTACGTGCGATGATGGTCAGAGAGGTGGAGGTCAGCAACATGGTTCGCTCGCCTCATTTATTACCGGTGTTAGCGGCAGAGTTTGACCCTGATTGTTGTCGGCTGTTTATTCCGCTGTTACAAGGCGCCACGCTAAATCAAATTATTGGGCAGTCTAAGCGTCCACTATTACCAACAGCCCTGTGGTATATGCGTCAGACTACAATCGCATTAAAAGCGTTACACAGCGCAGGCTGGATTCATGGCGATGTGAAACCAGAGAACATTCATGTTTCGGCAACTGGCCATGTTACCTTGCTTGACTTAGGGTTTGCTCGCCAACTTGATCACTCACGAAACAGCGTTTCCGACTATCGCAAAGGCACCTTGCGTTACTTGGCCCCGGAACTGCTGACGTCATCTGCCAGCGCTACTTTGCAAAGCGATCTGTTTGGGTTAGGTGCTACGATGTTTGAACTGCTAACAGGCCAAAAAATGTTTCCCCAAAGAACCCAGGCTGAAGTAATCGCTGCACAATTGAATCAGCCTCGGCCTTGCCTGCAAAAGTTGTTGCCCAATTCGCCTGTTCGCTTACAGCGATTGATGATGCGGTTGTTGGCCAAAGAGCCATTACGGCGGCCTGGTAGTGCCGAAGAATTAGAGCAAGAGTTGCTCGATATTGAGATTGCCTGTCTCGGGCAATATGTGCAGGCCGGGTAGTGATAAAGAGAAAGCTGTTGCAATTCGGGTAGCCGCGATAGCTCGGCTATCGGGGCGGCGCAGCCGCAAGAGGTTTCATCTTAGATTACCACTGCTTGTGGTTAGAGTTTCGTAGGTCAGTGCTGTGCCTGACGAGAAGCGATCTCAGTTCTCAATCTCCGTCAGGCACAGCACTGACCTACCGAGTAAATGCGACGATGCTCTCTTGTTGACTTCGTCAACCCAGTTTGCGAGCAAACTGGGCTACCCGATGAATCGTGCTAGACTGATACATTGAAGGTGAACAATAAAAAAAGCCGTGTGATAAATTTATCACACGGCTTTTTTTGTATCTAATGTTATTCGCACCGAAAAGCGCAAACGCTGGAGAATCGCTGTTCTGATGCCAGTCCCGTTGGTTGATTATCTACCTATCAAGGCAGGTGAACCTTCAAACAAGACTCGATTAATAACGGCGTTCTTTAAGACGAACGGCTTTACCAACGCGATCACGCAAGTAGTAAAGTTTGGCACGACGAACAATCGCTTTTTTCTTCACTTCGATCTTTGCGATTTGTGGGCTGTGAACGGGGAATTTCTTTTCCACGCCTTCACCACCAACAATTCGACGAACGAGAAACATTTCTCGTGTGCCTGAGCCATTGCGGCCAATCACGGTACCGATGAATTTTTGAATGCGTTCTTTTTCGCCTTCTAAAATTTTGGTGTGAACTTCAACGGTGTCACCCACTTCAAATTCATCGACGTCAGTTTTCTCGAAAGGCTTTTCAGCCAAGGCCATAATTTGTTGCGACATAATATAAATTCCTCTCCAGCGATTTGGCTAACAGGGTTTGTCGTTTTCTGTTAGTCGTTCTTTTGATTATCTTGTTGGTCTAACAAATCAGACCGACGTTGTTTTGTTCTTAAAATACTTTGTTCGGCTCTCCACTGGGCGATCTTCTTGTGATCACCCGAGAGTAGCACTTCTGGAACCTCGTGGCCCCGATATTCTCTGGGTCGTGTGTATTGTGGAAATTCTAGTAGCCGGTTTCCCTGACTAAACGAATCGTCGACGCTACTTTGCTCATCACCTAAAACCCCTGGTACTAAACGAATCACCGCGTCGATAATCGACATGGCGGCAACTTCGCCACCGTTTAGGATGAAATCCCCGATCGAAATTTCATCAGGGTTTAGTATGTCAGAAACACGTTGGTCGAAGCCTTCGTATCTGCCACAAATCAACACAATTCGCTCTAGTTGAGCCAATTCTTCTACAACGGTTTGATCTAGCTTTCGCCCTTGCGGGGTGAGCAAAACCAAGTGACCAGGGTCAGTCTTCGTGTGAGTCTCATTCTGGATGTGTTCGACACATTCCACAACCGGCTCAGCACGAATCACCATGCCTGGTCCTCCGCCAAAAGGGCGATCATCGACTCGATTATGTTTGTCGTTGGCCCACTCACGTATATTGTGTAAATGGACTTCGACCAACTTTGAGCTAATCGCCTTTTCCAGCAGACTTTGCCCCAGATAACTGGGGAACATCTCAGGAAACAGGGTCAACACGTCGAAACGCATCGGCTGGCCCTAGCCTTCCTCTGCCTTGGGTGCTTCAGCAGCAGGTGCTGCATCTGCGGCAGGTGCTTCAGCTTCGGTAGCTTCGGCGGCTGGTGCTGCTGCTTCGGCAGGAGCTTCTGCTTCGGCAGGAGCTTCTGCTGCGGCTTCGCCTTCGGCTGGAGCTACAGCGGCTGCTTCACCTTCGGCTGGGGCTTCTGGCTCAGGAGTCTTAACTTCGACCTTGGCAGGTACAAAGCGAGACTTCAGTTGCATGCGTTCTTTCGCTTCAGTTTGAGCATCAAGGTGTGAACCACCGGTGCCATACTTGCGAATTAAAACGGCCACCTTGCCACTGGGTTGAGCGCCGACACCTATCCAGTAGTCAACACGATCACTTTTCAGTGTTACACGTGCATCTTTTTCTGGAACAAAGGGGTCGTAAGTGCCTAGATACTCAATTGCCTTGCCATCGCGAGGGCTGCGAGCATCCATGGCACATATTCTGTAAAACGGGCGATGTGTACGCCCCATTCGTTTCATGCGAATACGAACTGCCACGAACTGTTACTCCTGTAAAAATCAGAATTGCTTCTGTTGACGATGAATATATTTACGGTAAATGTTTATTTTCTTTTGCGCCGTTTTTGTGCACTGGCGCGTTTCTTCTTTTGTGATTTTTTATCTTTGGCCGTCAGTCGTTTGCCGGTGCCAAGTTTGGTTTTCTTGATACCACCCGCTGCATCCATCATACTGCCGCTGCGAAGGTTGTTGAGCATTTCCATCTGCCCAGCCATTCCTTTGCCTTGCATGCCTTTCATCATGGAAGCCATACCGTCGAACTGTTTTAGCAGTTCGTTGACATCTTGCGGTGAAACGCCTGCCCCTTTGGCAATGCGTTGTCGTCGGGAACTATCAATCAACTTCGGGTTAAAACGCTCTTTCTTGGTCATCGAATCGATGATTCCGCGAGTTCGTTTCATTTCCTCTTCAGGATTGGCCTCTCCCATCGCTTTTGTCATATCGCCCATACCTGGCATTAAACCCATCATCTTTTGCATGAGCCCAGGCTTGGCCATTTGTTCTAGCTGCGTGCGGAAGTCGTCAAGCGTGAACTGACCAGCTTCCAAGTTTTCTTGGGCTTTGCGAACCGTTTCTTCATCAAAGGCATCTTGGGCAACTCCAATGAGTGCGCCAATATCGCCTTGTCCGAGGATTCGACTTGCCATGCCTTCTGGTGTGAAGGTTTCAAGCCCGTCCATGTGCTCGCTGACACCGATAAATTTAATCGGTACACCGGTCACATGTCTTACTGAAAGCAACGCACCACCTCGGGTATCGCCATCCAGCTTGGTCATGATCACGCCATCGAGTTCCAATGCTTCGTTAAAAGCCTTGGCACTGTTGACCGCATCTTGACCCGTCATGCCATCAACAACAAGGAAGACCTGATCTGGCCCGACTTGTTTATCAATGGTTTTCAGTTGTTCCATCAACTCTTCGTCGATGGCCAAACGACCCGCGGTATCGAGAATCACAACGTGAATCCCGTTGGCACGAGCATGTTCGACTGCATTTCGACAAACAGCGATTGGGTCGGTTGCCCCATCTTCTGAATAGACGGGAACACCGACCTGATCGCCGATTACTTTGAGTTGCTCTACCGCAGCAGGACGCTGCAAGTCGGCACCTACGAGTAACGTATTTTTTCCTTCTTTGGCAATTAAACGCGATAGCTTACCGCAAGTTGTCGTTTTACCGGCACCTTGCAGACCACACATCATCAGGACGGTTACGTCCTTCTTTAAATGCAGCGAAGAATCGACAGGGCCTAATAAAGCAATTAATTGCTCGTTAACCGCACCGAGTAGTTGTTGTTGAGGATTTAACGATTTCAGAACCTTTTGACCGAGAGCGACCTCGGTGACTTTGGCCATGAAATCTTGGACAACGCTATAACTAACGTCAGCCTCAATTAACGCCTCTTCTACCAAACGAAGGCCATCGCGCATGTTCGCTTCAGTCAGTTTTCCCTTACCACTCAACGATTTGAGAGCAGCTTGGAGTCCATCCTGGAGCGAATCAAACATAAGCGAAAATAAACGGCCTTATTGATAGCAAAACAAACATCTCAAGATTCTACACCTACCCTGGCAGGAATAGTCCCGAGAGACAAAACTCGCATTGTAGCGTTATAGTGCCCGGTTTGTAAATCGGTAGCCAGCAGGATTTTACGCCGAATTTCAAATCACTGAAAAAGGCTCTACCATGCGAAAATTCGCATTCACGCTACCCGACGGAGAAAGAGAGCAACGGTCTCTCTATCTCCTTTAATACAAACATCTTACGGAAGAATTAACGGTTCGACTTGAAGTTCCACCGAGCTTTCACCACCTGCTTCGGTCACAACAATTGGCACAGTCCACTGAACTGATGCAGCTTTACAAAGGCCTTCGTTCCCTTCCTGGCAGTAATAATAACTCATGGAGACTCGAATAATTGAATTCCCAACGCCAGAAACTTGGAGCGGAATCGAGACCTCTTTGCCTGGTGTTTTCAGTAAGGTCATCGAATCACTTTTTTCAATTTTGACAGGGCCAGCCTCGATTTCTTCAAGGAAATACCCCTGTGGAGCTAGAGGGTTCATTTTCCAGCCAAGGGGAAGATCGACTTGTAATTTCAAGTCAATTTTTCCATCAGCGGCAGACACAGTGACAGGCTCTAGCGTAATTTGAGTCGCTGCAGTGAATTTTGGAGGTTGTTTTATCTTGGGCGGGTTTGGCGGAGTGAGTCCGGAGATTTCCAGCGTGCCAACTTTCCCCGTTTTGATATCAAGCGTACGAATTAGATGATTGTTGGTATCAGCAATGTAAAGCGTTCCCTTGGCATGCGAGATTCCGGCTGGCTCGTCAAATGTCGATGCCTTATCGTCATGGCCCGGTTCGCCAGTTCCAGCAATCGTTTTAACGTCCCCTGTTTTGGCGTCGACTTCTCTGATTTTATTGTTGTAGGTATCGGTGGTGTAAATTTTGCCGTCGACATAAACCACACCCAATGCGTGTTGCAAGCGGGCTTCGGTGGCATTCCCATCTTTATCGCCGAACGCAAACAAACGCCCGCCTGGTAAATGGGCCGAACCTGTCACGGTTTTCACTTGCTGTTTTTCATCGAAGGGAACCGCGCGAATTGAACTCCCTTCACTATCGGCAACATAGATCCAAGTGCCATCGGAAGTCAAACCGGATGGTTGGGCGAAGGAGGAGTACCCGAGTTGATACGGTTCGCTTGGAAGCAGCGGGCCATCGACAATGTCTTCACGACCATTGCCAGCGTAAGGTCCAATCTCGGTTCCATCAAGTTTCATCTTCCAAATCTGATGTGGACCGGCCATGGCGATGTAGAGATTGTCGCCTTTGACCCAAAGTGCCCAAGGGCTGTTGATCGCGGTTTCATGTGGAATGCCCACAAAACGATCAGGAATTTCACTTCTGAGGGCACCTGCCTCGGGAAGCCCTGGCCAAGCGTTACGGCCTTGCTCTCCTATGCCTGCGATGGTGGAAACTTGCTTGCTTTTCAGATCAACTTTACGCAGCATGTGGTTCTCGGTATCTGCCACGTAGAGCGTGTTGCCATCTAATGCCATGCCTTGTAAGTGATGAAATTTAGCAGTGGCATAATCTCCGTCTTTTGAGCCGATTGCGCCTGAGCCAATGGTCTCAATCAGCTTGCCATTTAAGTCTGAGATGACAATACGATTGTGATTGCTGTCAGCAATATACAAGCGGTTGGTTGCCTCATCGGCAAGCACTTTGCCGGGAAATCTCAACGGTGTAGGTTCTTGGCTATAGGCTAATAAATCAAACCGAATCGGGGTTCGATCCAAAGTTTTCTGTTGTTCGTAATAAGGGGTTGCGTTGTTGATCACAGCCGCAATATCTGTCGCTTTGAACTCGCCACTTTGGCCGTAAACCACATTGCCTTCAGGGTCGATCAGATACATCGTCGGCCAGCTTCGCACATAAAATGAATTCCAGATTCGATGCTGTGCGTCATTGACCACAGGGTGTTCGATTTCATAACGAAGGATGGCTTCGGAGATATTTTTGGTGTCTTCTTCCGTTTCAAACTTGGCAGAGTGAACGCCAATCACGACTAGCTCATTGGGGAATTGATGTTCCAGTTTTTTCAGTTCGGGAAGAATATGGATGCAGTTGATACAGCAATAAGTCCAGAAGTCTAGCAATACATACTTGCCTTTCAGGTCTTTCATGCGAAGTGGTCCAGCCGTGTTTAACCACGGCATATCGGTCGGGAATTCTGGAGCAGGAATGACTCTCGGGAAAGGGTGAGGCAGTTTTGCTTCAACCGCTGCATTCTCTTCACCTGCTTCTACGGCTGGTTGAACGGCTGGCTCATTAGGAGCATCTGATTCCGTAGTATTGCTTGGCGGCTTTGCATCTTCAGCAGATGCAGTCCCGCCGGGCTTCGAGCAAGCAGGAAGCAGAAAGACACACCCCACAATTAACAAAGGGATTAACCAAGATTTACAAGCAGGAGAATACACAGAAACATTCATGGGATAATTATTCCGTACTGAGGCAATCAAAAGTAGTGAGGCAATCTAAGTATTGAAGGGCGAGTGAGACTAGATTCACTAGAGGTAGGATTATAAGGGGAAAGTCGATCAGAGTACATTTACACTCTGCAATATGATAACCAATTTTGCTTGACCAAAAAACCACAATCTGCACAATAGAGAAAATAGGTACTATGGGTTTGTGTTTTACGGTTATTTCACTTGCATTAGGTACGTTTGTGAGACTGGGTAAACTTTGATGATAATTTATTATGTATAATACCTACAGAGGTCGATAAATTATGTAAGTTCCTTAATCGGAACAGTCTCCCCATGCCTGTTTTTGCAACGAAACTGCCAGTTGCTTAAAATTGTTTAAGATCACTAGACTATATTTACTGGAAATTAATAACGGGTATACCGATTATTTCAGTTGTATGCTGCTCACTTCCAATTAGGCATCCGCTAGTATATTAAGTGATCAAGGAGGATAATACCCTTTCTCCTTTGACACACCACTGCCTGGCTAAGCATTCCACCTTCCAACTGACTTCGTATTGCTTTCGAGGAGATACGACCGTGTTTCGCAAGTTGAGTATCACTATCGCAATTTTTGCTTTTTCCTGTGCCAATGTTTCGGCACAAGACTGGGCAAAAAAAATGTTTACCGTTACCTCGCATGATTTCGGGACTGTGGCTCGGGGATCGAAGACTGTCTTCCGCTTCGAGATTCAAAACAAATATGAAGAAGATCTTCATATCAGCGGCGTTCGGACAAGCTGCGGGTGTACCACTCCTAGCATCGAAAATGCGACGTTGAAAACCTGGGAAAAAGGGGCCATTGTTGCAAAATTTAACACCAATAGTTTCTTGGGTTCCAAAGATGCAACGATTACCGTCACCATTGATAAACCCTTCAGGGCGGAAGTCCAACTCTCGGTAAAAGGAACTATCCGTGGCGATGTTGTCCTTACGCCAGGCTTGATTCAACTTGGAAATGTTGAACAGGGAGAAACGGCCACATCTAAAGTTCATATCGCTTATGCTGGTAAATCGAATTGGCAAATTGTTGATGTGCGTAGTGCCAACCCTGCTTTAGCGGTTGAATTAGTGCAAACCAATCGAAGCGCAGGGCGTGCCGGATATGATCTTGTGGTCCGTTTAAAAGAAGGAGCCCCAGTCGGGTTCATTCAGGGTCCGCTCACCATTGTGACCAACGATTCGTACAATCCGAATATCAGCTTGGCAATTGAAGGAAAAATTAATTCTGCAGTTACCGTGAGCCCTGCCGCACTCTCTTTGGGAGAACTTACTGTGGGGGAAACGGTCCAAAAGAAAATCATCGTGCGAGCCAAAAAACCATTTAAGATCACAAGCATCAAGTGTGAAGACAAGTGTTTTGAATTTGGCGATCTTCCCAAAGAAGCGAAGAAACTTCACTTCTTGCCAGTCACTTTCACCGCAGGCGAGAAACCGGGCAAAATCACCGGAAAGATTGTGATCGAAACCGATATCGCCAACGGCGCATCGGGAAGCACAACTGCTACGGCCCTGGTTAAAGGGGCGTAGTAAAAGGGGCAGGATTTAGACAGTTCTAGGTGAACTCCTCCGAACACTCCTTGCTACGGATGCTAAAACCTTATAGGTACCGTGTCACCTTGTTATTCTGTTTCGAGCCAATCATTGATTCTTCTGCGTCATTAATACTCCTCAAGCAAACGAAAAATAAATCACACAAAGACGCAAAGGCGCCAAGAAAGTTTGAAGCAAATCCTCTTCGAGGCTTCGCGTGAGAATCTTTTTTTGACAAGATAAACATGATCAGCAAGATAAAATGTGATCTCCAACTATCTGTTTTCTCTGTGCCTCTGTGCTTAAGACTTCTTTTTTCCTTTGTGTCTTCGTGCCTTGGTGGTAATCTCTCTTCTTCCGTCCTTGGCACCTTTGCGGCTACGGCGTGAGACATCTTTTGAGGGAATTTATGCCGACATTATTGTCAGGTATAAGGTTGAAACTGGTGGAGTTCACCGAGAAGTGTCCATGATTAAGGGGATTTAATTAAGACTTCTCTGTGTGACATGTTTTCATGTGACAGGGGTTTAAACTTGTGGTAACATTTCAGATGCCTGACGTGTTTCCACTTTTTTTAAACAATGAGAATCCCCCATGTCTATCCGAAAAATTGTCTTGATGACGACGCTGTTCTCAACTTATCTGTTCGCAGCTTGTCTCTTCTCGGTGCAAAGTATTGAGTCCGTTGTTTCTGCAAACGAGAAGCCCAATTTTATTTTCATCCTTGCAGACGACATGGGCTACGGCGATGTCTCGCACGCAGGTGGCTTGGCAGAGACCCCGAATCTAGATCGTCTCTCGCTCGAAGGCATGCGATTCACTGATGCCCATACGACCTCTTCGGTATGTACTCCGACACGGTACAGCATATTAACAGGGCGATACAATTGGCGAACACGATTGAAAAAAAGTGTTTTATTCGGTCTCGATACTCCACTGATTCCAGAAGATCGAACGACCGTTGCTGCCCTATTAAAAAAGAATGGCTACCATACCGGGATCGTTGGAAAGTGGCATCTTGGATTAGGCTGGCAGAAATTACCGAACGGGGAAGTTCGTAAAGCAGAAACTGGAGTGACCAAAGGAGCCGGCTGGGATTTTGATTACTCGAAGAAAGTCACTGGCGGCCCTACCGCATTGGGTTTTGATGAGTCGTTTATCATTCCAGCCTCGTTAGACATGTTTCCTTACGTCTACCTGCGAAACGATGTTCCGACTCAAGCGGCAACTGTTACCAAAGCCTTTCATCGACCTGGACCATCAGGCAAAGACTTCGACGCGGTCAACTGTTTGAGAGATTTTGCTAGAGAGTCACGTAAGTTTATCGCCAGCAGTTCCCAGAGCGACAAGCCATTCTTTCTCTATCTCCCTTTAAGCAGTCCTCATACACCGATTGTTCCTTCACCTGCTTGGGTAGGAAAATCACCGCTTGGTTCCTACGGAGATTTCATCATGGAAACCGATTGGGTTGTGGGGCAAGTGTTGGAAGAATTAGACAAGCAAGAAATTACGGGGAATACCTTTGTGTTGTTTGCGACCGACAACGGTTGTTCTCCACAGGCAAAAATCCCAGAATTGATAGCCAAAGGTCACTTGCCCAATGCACACTGGCGTGGACACAAGGCCGATATTTTTGAAGGCGGACATCGCATTCCGTTTCTCGTTCGTTGGCCAGGAAATGTCAAGGCCGGTAGTGAGTCTGCTCAATTGATTAGCACGGTTGATTTCTTTGCGACCGCAGCAAATATCATCGGCAAAAACAAACTTGCCGCGAATGTGGCCGAAGATTCCTTCTCGTTCTTATCCGTATTGAAAGGGGAAGAAAAATCGACGCGGCCAATGTTGATTCATCATTCGATCGGCGGCCAGTTTGCCATCCGTCAAGGAGACTGGAAATTGTGTCTCTGCCCTGGCTCTGGTGGCTGGAGTGCCCCGCGTCCGAATGTTGCGTTGAAAGACAAGACACTTCCGCCAGTTCAACTTTTTAATCTAGCAGACGATCCAGCAGAAACGAACAATGTGCAAGGCAAGCATCCTGAGTTAGTCAAAGAACTGGTCGATGCCTTAGTCGAAGCCATCGGCAATGGCCGAACAACCGATGGCCCAAATCAATCGAACGAAGGCTGGCCAAACACATTCACCAAGCCTGTATTGGCCGTCTATCCTCAATTGGGTGGACCAGAGGCAAAGTAACTGTTGAGAACGAGAGTGTCTAACAGACGCTCTCGTTTTATTTTGTAGTTCGCTACCAGCTTAGTGTAGGTCACACGATTACAACGATACCTTAGAGACATGCCAGCAAAGAAAAAACTTGATTCGGCCTATCAAAGCGTGAACCCCAAGGAGATGATTTTACGAGATCATCTCGCTTTTGATCGCACCGTGCTTGCCAATGAACGCACGATATTGTCCTATGCCCGAACTGCCATTGCCCTGTTGATAACAGGGTTAATGGTCTTCAAGATATTTGCCGAAGAGTGGCCGCTCTGGAGTATGATAGGCGGCTGCCTGCTGATGCTGTTGGCCCTGGTGGTTGGTATTTTCGGAGCGTTTCGTTTCTTTGCCTCACGAGGCAGATTAGCCAAAATCTACCACGCCGCGTATGAACCCCTTGAGATCGACGAAGAGTGAGTTGGTTTCTGCGTGTGCAATGGAGATTTCGATCTAACGCATCTCAAGCGCGAAGCGTAAGTTTTGAAGTTGCGCGGATTCAGATTTCGGGTGGCCGCGATGTCGATTTTGGAAATCGCTGGCCACTCAATTACGCTCATTCAAAACGACGTCGGGGCGACGCTAGTCGATCAGAGGTTAGAGAGGTTCCCATTTTACCCTATAAATCGAGGCTTAAACTAGATTAAAAACTTCATTTGAGTTCGGTGATTCTTGGCCGCTGTGACCTCTGATGGCCTGCGGCCACACCGACGACGTTCCGAATGCGTGTGATCCCGAAGCAGAGCCAACTCCGGAATCGTCGGCGGTGCTACACGATATTAGAGCGTTCGGTACAGTAAAACTTAAAATGCTCTAGATAACTTCCAATCTATTCTCTACTTCTTCCACTATCAAAAATTTGCTGAAACTTGGCAGTCAAAGATTTCACGATCTCAGGGTTTTCTTTGGCAACATTATTTGCTTCTTCAATATCTGTCGCCATGTTATAAAGCTCGTAAGGCGTACCAAAAGCCTTGCCTTTAGGCTTTTGTCGACCGCCGGAACCGTTGCCGAGAACTAACTTCCAGTCTCCATCCCGAATGGCAAACATCGCACCTGAGGAGTGATGAATCACGGGGGCACGCGGTGTGCTCCAAGTACCGTTTTTGAGAAGTGGCACGATTGAGAAGCTGTCTTCGGCAGAATCTGGAGAGAGTTTTTGACCTGAGATTTCGGCACAAGTGGCAAACAAATCAGTCAAGCATATCGTTTCCTTTGAATAGGAACTAGGCTTCACGTTGCCTGGCCAGCGTACAAAAAATGGCACACGATGCCCGGCTTCCCATATATCGGCCTTGGTTCCACGCAACATGTTGTTGGCCCTATGATGTTCGGCCCGATAACCTTGAATCGTTTGATCATCCACATGGTCTGGTGTCGTCTCGTCATCGTAGCGATACATGAACGAACCATTGTCACTGGTGAAAACGACCAGTGTATTATCCGTGATCTTATTTTCATCGATTGATATTAGTACGCTGCCAATAATCTCGTCGACTTGTGTAACGAAGTCACCGTAGGGTCCAATCTCGGTTTTCCCCACGTAGCGAGGATGTGGCCAAACTGGTTTATGTGGAGCCGAAAGGGGCATGTATAAGAAAAAGGGTTGCTTTTGATTCGCATGCTTGCTGATAAATCCTGTTGCTTCTGCGGTGAGATCATCCAACACATCGGCCATTTTCAAGCCGGGCGAACGTGGCCCTTGCCGCAAGAAAGTTGGAAACTTTTGTGCAGGTTGATTCACCGTTGGCAGTTCAACCGGCTGATGATTTCGAAGATAAACATAAGGCGGGAAATCAAGCGAGGCCGGAATAATGAACGAGTAATCAAATCCGTAGGAATTCGGTCCAACAGCAACTGGCTTTGAGTAATCAAAGTCTTGCGGCTTTTTACTCTTCGACACAAAGTCAAGACCTAAATGCCATTTGCCAACAATGCCGGTGTTGTAACCGGCTGCTTTCAAAGTCGATGCAATCGTTGCTCGCTTGGTGTCGATTAAATGGGAACTGTACCCATTCAAGACACCCCGCTTCAAACGACTTCGCCAGCAGTATCGTCCGGTTAATAAACCGTATCGAGTTGGCGTACAAACCGAAGACGGCGTATGGGCATCTGTAAAAGTCATGCCCTCGTGAGCGAGTCGATCCAGCGCCGGGGTGGCAATCTTGGAACTTGGATTCAGCGAGTGTGGATCACCGTAGCCCATGTCATCTGCCATGATTAAAACGATGTTCGGCCGGCTGGCATCTTTGGCTTGGGCCGATTGTGCAAGGGCAACTTGAGAAGCGAAGACAACGATAGCCAGCGCAATTGCTGTTTTGGCGAGTGATTGAAACATGGCGAACCTTCGGGCGAACAGGGTTGGGTCTTTTAGAATTGAGAGATTTCTAGACTCCTTCCATTGTCGTTGGAAAATTCCACTGCGTCAATTCCAGCGGCAACTCGATTTCCCTGAAAGGACATTAATTCACATGGCAAGCAGCCGTAAACAGTATCGGCAGCAGTAAGGTAGGGTGGATGGAATATTTATTTCCATCCACCGTCAAACGGTTTCCCATTGAGATGAATTGTCACGATTGTTAAACATTAAATGAACTTCTCCAAGAATACTAAAATTGGCGATTTCACCGAACATGCTCTACGTTATTCGCCTGCTATCTATATGACAAGATCTCTCTATTTGGTTAGGAAGATACGGCTGGTGACGACAAGCTTGATGAGATCGCGGAGTCCATTCTCTTTTTCATGAAGCGCGTTTACAACTCGATCAATTTCCGGACGATCGGCGACACTCATCGTGCGGCCTGTCCCGTAGGTCATCAACTTGCTGGTCAGATTGCGTGAGAACAAGTTCACGTCGCGCACCATGATCCGCTTCACTTCGTTCACATTGCGAAACTTCTCGCCGTTGGGCATCTGGCCAGATGGGTCCACGGCATGACCCGATTCGTATTTCGTTCGCCAACTGCCGACCGCGTCGAAGTTCTCTAGCGCGAAACCTACCGGATCGATTTTCTTGTGGCAGTCGTTGCACGATTCAATAGTGCGGTGCTTGGCGTAAAGCTGGCGAATGGTCAGATCGCCGCGCGTGTCTGGTTCCGGAACTTCAACGCCAGGCGGCGGAGGGTTCGGCGGCGTGCCAAGCAGGTTTTCTAAAATCCAAATTCCCCGCACCACAGGCGAGGTATCGACCCCGTTGGCCGACGCCGTCAACACAGCGGCTTGACCAAGCAGACCGCCGCGATGAGCCGAGTTGTCGAGAGCGACCTTTTGAAAGCGAGCAGAAGTGTTCACCTTGCCGGGCATGCCGTAATGCCGGGCAAGATCTGCGTTGATGATGGCAAAGTCAGAGTCGACGAAATGCTTGATCGACAGGTTCTCGGTAAGCAGGTGGCGGAAGAAAGAGACCGACTCTACGGTCATCGCGTCGCCGATCCGATTGCGATGGTACTCGTGGAATTTCATCGGATCGGGGGCCATTTCGACCGTGTTCTGCAGCTTCAACCAGGCCCAAACAAACGAATGGATAAACTCATCTGAACGAGGATCGCCCAGCATACGATCAACGTGGTCGTGTAACACTTCCGGATCGCGGAGACGTTTTCGCTCGGCATCCTTTAACAAGGCATCGTCAGGCACAGTGTTCCAAAGGAAATAGGACAAACGCGTAGCAATTGCATAGCCGTCCATTTCGTCTGATTCCTCAATGAAATAAACGAATCGAGACGAGCACAGGATGGCTTCAATCGCTGTACGAATACCTTCGGGGCTCTGCTTTGCTAGTCGCAGATAGGGGGCAATTTGCTCGTCGGTAACCGGGCGACGAAACGCGTGAGTCGCGAAGTCACGAATCGTTTTCTCATCGGATTGCCCGGTTCTGCCGTACACTGTCTGATGGCTTGCAGGAGGCCACTGGTCGTAATGCGGCCCGGTCTCAGTCACGTTATAAACGTTAATCCGCGGCGCGTCGTATTGTTCCAAAGCATCGATTAGTAATTTGCCAATGGAACTCCGCTGTTCCTTTTTGTCAAGCTGCTCGTACGCTTCGAGATCGAAATCAGGATCGATAATGTCAAGCAGAGACGTACCGCTTGAAGCGAAGGCGTTGCCAAACGCGGCTTCTACACGCCAGCCTTGCGGCAGCCAAAGTCGTCGCTTGATTGTCATTCGCTCGTTATCCGGCAGATCGATGGCTGCCACCAGATGCCGAGGACGAGTTTGAACTTGCGACTTGCTATTTGGGGCCGTGAGATAGATCTCGAATCGATGCAGGTCTTCAGGACGATATACCTGGCGATAGGAGAGCCACTCGTCCTGACCCTGGTCGCTCAGTTCTTTGCTGAAATTGCCGCGTCCCTTCGACTCGATTTCATACGTGAATTCATACCAGC
>NVWB01000203.1 GCA_002733575.1 Blastopirellula sp.
GCTTGCTGCTGTCCGCGGTTGAGTCCGCCAGCGATACGCCGCCATAAAATCCATGACTGCGTGCGGCAGTTATCATCTTTATGAATGACCCGGCCTTGGAGTACTTTCCAGGTCTCGGACACGCGCCAGTCATCGAGTGCCAAACCGTATCCTGGCCGTAGTGAGTACCCGAGCAAGTTCAGCCAGCGGGCTTCATGCGTCGAGCTTTTGCGGCGACCATGTTCCAGGTCCATTAATAGTTCCCACAAGCGTCGCAACAGCGAAGTAGGCCAGTTTCCGCGAGACATCTCTAAGGCGGTTTCAAGTTCACGGATTAACTTCTGTGGTTTATGTGTACCAGCTTCGGTAAAAGTTTCTTCAAGTAACTTGGCCGCTGCTGCAAAACTGGCTTCATCAATCACCCCTTCGGCTTCTTTGGCAGAAGTATGGGCCATGACATCGGTTTGCGTGGCACTTCGCACATCAAACTGAAGTCGCCAACTCCGGTCGCTTTGTTGTTCGGTACACCAAAGCTCAATTGTGCCGATTTCTGTGAGTTTTGCATGCAAGTTGACCGTGATGGTTTCGGCTTCACTTCGCCGGCTGACTCGCAAAACTGTGCGAATCGGCGGCAGCGATTTCATTTGTTCCGCGTCGATGGTGATCAGTTCGCCCGCTTGATCGATCAGGCGGGTGCTGGAAATATACAGCGGGAACTCGACCGGCTGCGAAACTTTGAGTTGAAACGATTTTTCGGTCCAATCAATTTCTTCGCCTGGCTGCGTAGTGGCCGGAAGCAAACACAAGGCTTGTGCTTGACCGTGGTCGTTGTCTCCGACACCAATATAATAAGTACGCGCCAAGTTGGCCGTGATGCGAACTCCTTCGCCGCGTCGAACTCTGCCGTAATAAGCGGCCCCGCGTGAAACGGCCAAGTCGAGTTGTTGGTTACTCAATACTTGCGGCTGCCAGTTTGCTTCCGAGGAATCAGCAAACCAGGACGTAATGATCTTTAACAAGCGATCACGTAGCACCGAAGATTCAAAGAAACCGCCGTTGAATAAAATTAAGTCAGGCCGCACTGCTTGGTGGCCGCTTTCGTCATTTTCCACTACATGGCTATGTGAAGTAAGAAACGCACCGAGCCAGCGGGTGATCGCCGGGTCTTGTGCATAAGGCAGCCCAAACTCTTGAAAGCCTGACTGCCGTTGTTCGGGCGTATCTGTGACTTCGCATTCAGGCAGAAACCCTTCAAGCAGTATCTGTTCGACTTCCGCCTTGGTGACTTCGATGGATATGTTCGAGCCAATGAGTTTGGAACCTGAACCTGGAAGACTGAACTGATAGCTGTCAGGTGCATCCTCGGCAAGTAAGGTCTCTTTCACTTGACGACAGCGGCGAACTAACGAGGACCATTGCTGTGGTGTGAGTTTGCCCGAATTGGACAGTTTCCGCTCGAAATGATGTGCGAGAGTTAGATCTAAATTATCGCCACCAAGGATAAGATGTTCACCAACAGCTACGCGATGAAATTGCACTTTGTCATCCTCGCCACGTCGGACACGAATTAGAGTGAAGTCCGATGTGCCTCCGCCGATATCGCAGACCAAGATTGTTTGCCCTGGTTCGACTAGCTGGTCCCAGTTTTCATCATGATTGTCGAGCCAAGCGTAAAACGCGGCCTGGGGTTCTTCGATTAAGACAATACGTTTTAGACCGGCTTCTGCTGCGGCTTGAACGGTTAATTCACGAGCAATTTCATCAAACGAGGCCGGCAAAGTTAAGACGATGTCTTGATCTTCGAGACGCTCGTTTTTATGGGCCTCATTCCAAGATTGGCGAATGTGTTCGAGTAATCGCGAACTGACTTGAACTGGGGAAAGCTTTTCAAGATCAGCGGCCCCTTGCCACGGCAATAGTGCGGCGGTTCGATCTACGCCGGAGTGTGAAAGCCAGCTTTTGGCCGACCCGATGACACGCCCCGGAACTGCCACACCATGGTCTCTGGCAAAAGGCCCAACGCAATAAGTGGTTTCATTTTTATGCCACGGCAGGCGAAAGGCATCCGCGGCAAACTCGTTGTTGGCGGCTTGATAATGGAACGATGGCAGTGTGTCTCGTGATTCAATTTGCCCTGGTGCGGTAATTTGGGCAGTGGCGAAGGGTGTGAGTTGAGGGTTCTTTTTCTGCGTATCAACGAACGTAACCGCAGAGTTGGTTGTGCCAAGATCGATGCCGACAATGTAGCGACTCGGGAGATCTTCTTCGAGAAGAGTTGCGGCGGTAGAAGTGCTTCCTGCGGACATGGATCGTGTGCGTTTTTGTAGGGTCTGCTACTGCGGACCGAAGTGCGGTTGATAACCTAAGACATTGGCAAGGGCATTGGTCCGCAATAGCGGACCCTACGGGAGATTAATCATCATCTCGGATATTGAATTCTAGTTTCCAGCGGCCACCGGTTTTGGGGCTGACGCACCAGAGTTCAAACATGCCGAGTTCGGTTATTTTAGACTGAAAAGTGACCGGCACATACGCCTCTTCAATCGATTCATCGGTATCTAACACCATTTCGAGTGAATCCGTTTCCACAACTTCACTTTCATTCCATGATGCCAGCAGTGTGCCTGGTTTGTCTTCATTGCGGCTAGGCGAAGCGAAAAAACGGAAATGTGCTTTTTCTCCAACGACTAGGCCCACTTCTTGCGAAGGAACATTGGTTTCGGTTCCTTCTTCCATGCCAATGGGAACCACATTTAATAGGTTCAAAGGACGCGGGGCACCGGGGATGGCCAAGCCGGCGGTTTCGATTCCAACGTAATAGGCTTGAGCGGTTCCGCCACGAATACGCATGCCGCCTTGATGTTTGGATAAACCATAATACGCGGCCCCGCGAGCCACCGCGTAGTCAAGATCATGATCTCCATCCAGCATGACTGGCGAAGAATCTGGATTCCAAGAGCCGAGTACGTTGATCAGACGATCTTGAAAACTGTTGCTCTTAAACACTCCACCGTTAAACAAAATATGGGTCACTTGCAAAGGTTGGTTCTCTTCGCTGGAATGCGATTGCAAGAATTCAGCCAAATGCCGGGTCACAGCTGGATCGGCTTCGTAAGGTAGTCCAAGTTCTTGGAAGCCGGATGCCATATTCCGTTGTGGATGATCGGTTGCCTGGCATTCAGGGAAGAAACCTTCGAGCAGTAAATTGCGGATTCTTTCTCGTTGCACTTGCACCGTAACAGTTCCGCCGATTAACTTACTACCGCGTCCTAGCACCGAGATCGAGTGTTCGTCTGGTCCATCTTCGGCCAGTAAGCTTTCTTTAGCGGCTCGGCAAGAGTGCCAGAGTGAGACCGATTGCCAAGGGTCTAAGTTGGTTCCTTTTTCTTTGAACAAGTTCGACACTTCAAAGGCGATAGCCAAATCCATGTTGTCACCACCTACTAGTAAGTGGTTGCCGACTGCCATGCGTTCAAGAATCAACTCGCCATTTTCTTCCGCCACGCTAATCAGCGACATATCGGTGGTTCCGCCGCCGACATCGCAGACCAGTAATTTGTCGTTTAGCTTTAATGCTTTTCGCCAATTGTCACCTTGATGCGAAAGCCAGGCGTAGACCGCTGCTTGCGGTTCTTCGAGCAGTGTCAAGTTTTCAGGCAAGCCAGCAGATAACGCAGCCTCGCGTGTCAGTTCACGGGCACTTGCGTCAAACGATGCCGGCACGGTGAGAACTACTTTTTGATCGATCAGCGGCGAATCTGGAAAGGCCTGGTTCCAAGCTTCGACCAAGTGGTTCAAATATCTGCGTGATGCTTCGACCGGTGAAATCTTTGGCAGATCGTCGCCTACGTTGAATGGAAGAATGGCTTGCTGGCGATCGACCTTGTGATGCGAGAGCCAGCTTTTGGCGCCCCCAACCGTTCGATCAGGGGCTTCAGCACTGCGAGTGCGGGCCCATTGCCCCACGGCATAATCGCGGCCAGTTTCCCAGGCAACATCGAGACTCCCCTGCTCTGCTTCACCGGGTGTGCCTAAATAGGTGAATGAAGGCAGCGAAGTTTGACTTTCAATCGTTGCCGGTGCGGTGAGCTGTGGAATTTCCAGCAGTTGCACTTCCGCGTCTTCGAAATTTAACGCGACATACGAGAGTACATTGTTGGTGGTTCCGAGATCAATTCCTACCACATAGTTTGCCGACATTTTCTTGTTCCTAGTTAGTTGTCTTCCATGACGCAGTCGATGATTCTGATCCAGCTATGTCTAAACGATTTCGATTTCAGCCGGAGCAATCACTTTGGCGGTTTCCAAGTTGCCTTGGAATTTGGGAATCTCACACTTGGTAGCTTTCCAACCATGATGGGCCAGCTTGCCAGATGCAGGAGTGTCGTTACCCACGTTGCCTGTCAATCGAATTTCATGCGGCTTGATTGATTCAGGCAGTTCAATGTTGGCACCTTCTTCTTCGGTGCGCAGGGCTTCGATGGCGAAGAGCCGGGCTAACACTTTTTTAGTGTCTCGCTGTACATCACGAACCGCAGCACCAATTTGAGCATCATCAAAGCTTTCGAGATCTTCTTGAAACAGATCAAGAAATCGGGCCTCACGCTGTAATGTGGCTAACAACACCAGGGCATCCAGTCCAGCAGGTGCGGCTGGCGGTTGTGGTTTGGCAGCAGTTTTCTTTTCTGGCTCTTTAGCCGCAGGGGCTGGCAGCAATGCGGTTTGCATTTGGAGTGCGGTGTTGCTGTTAAAGAGAACGCCAAAAAATAGTTTAAACGCTAATCCGATTCGGCCCATCGACAGTACCTCAGACAAAAAGAGGGTGAGTGTGTGTTGTATCTATGCAGTGTCAAACACCCCAGGCTATCTAGAACGAGCCTGTTATGCAATGCGGTTGCTAGCTGCGGGGGAATTGTTTGCGTAAACCGTACTGCAAGGGTGGATTCACTTTCTGACTGAACCTTATTCGGCTCTGGCGTATCCAGTGAATAGACCGATTGTTACGATAGAAGACTTCTTTCACCCCAAAAGCACACCCTGAGGAGACCCAATGGCGACTGACGCGGCACTCATCGAAGAGAATTCCCTAACAGAAGATCGAGTCGTCAACGCGGTGCCATTTTTCTACGGTTGGGTCATGCTGGGTGTTGCGATGGTTGCACAGTTCGCCACCAGTCCAGGGCAAACCTATGGGGTATCTGTATTTACCAAGCATATTGCTTCGTCTTTACAAATTGACATGACAGCAGTGGCTGCTGCTTATATGTGGGGCACAATCTTTGCCAGTTTGCCGCTCTCGTTAATCGGAGCATACGCAGATAAAGTCGGTATCCGCCGGATGATGGCGATTGTTGTCGGATTATTTGCCCTGTCTTGTTGTGGCATGTCGATGATCCAGGGACCGATTTCGTTGTTCTTTGGGTTTCTGTCAATCCGGTTATTCGGTCAAGGGGCCATCAGTTTATTAGCTGGTACTTCCACCGATATGTGGTTTCGTGATCGATTAGGCATGGCCGTCGGTATTCGCAATCTATCGATCCCGTTTTCATTGGGAATTTTCCCGATGCTGGCCATCGCCTTGATCCAGCAGTTTGAGTGGAGAACTGCTTATGTAATACTCGGCATAGGTGTTTGTGTTTTGATGTACCCTATTTTAATTTTTGTGTTTCGAAATCGGCCTGAAGACATTGGTCAACAGCCCGATGGTGAAGCCAAGCCGATTGCTTCGGTGGAGACTCCAGAGCAGAAGCATGAACAAGGCATGGACTTGCCGCAGCTTACCTTTGGGGAAGCCATTCAAACCAGAGCCTATTGGATCATGATCTCGCTTGTGATCTTTTGGGGAATGATTGCCACTGCATTGATGTTTGTCATGATCCCGTACTTAGGGAGTCGAGGGATTTCGGAAAGTGAGGTCAAATTTTTCGTTTTTATCCCACTAGCAATCTCGATGGCCGTTTTTCAATTAGGAGGCGGTTATTTAGCTGACCGGATTTCTCTCAAATGGTTGTTAGCGTTTGGGACGTTAGGTATGGCCGCTAGTGTTTGGCTTTATGCCTCCATCGATAGCGTATGGGGAGCCGCTTTGTATGGTGCCGTATTTGGGGCATCGCAAGGAATTGCGGCCGCTGGTGGCGGACCACTCTGGGGCAAGTATTTTGGTAGGGCCCATTTGGGTAAAATCAAAGGTAGTTCGGTCACTGCGATGGTTGCCGGGAGTGCATTGGGCCCCTATCTGCTGACCAAAGGGGCAGACTTGTATGGAAGTTACGAGCCAGTGTTGTTCGTGTTCGTTGCGATCTACATTCTGCAAGCGATTGCCTGTTTGTTCGCCACGCCACCCAATCTTCGACGAGATGACATAGTGCCTGCGTCAGATTAAGATAGACTATCATATAAATTTAATTGATAGTTCCTCATTCATCTGTTCGTAACCATCTATGTCACACATTCATCTAGAAGCTTTGCCCTATGGAATCACACGGGGCGGGGTTTTCAAATTACTGATCGAACAAGGGGAAGCCTCTAAAAAAGATATTGGCACGATCTTAGTGACTCGCCGTAAAGCTACGGTAGAAGTGCCCCGCTCTGTTGCGGTAAGACTCTGTCGAAAGCTTGGCTCTGCTTGTCCAGATCTTGTGGTCTGGCATCAAAAAGATGATATCGAGTGGCCAGATCGGTTTACCCAGCTACTAAGCTGGATGGAACTTGAAGCCAAGGCCGAAGAAGAGCGGTTGCAAGAATCGTTAGATCAAGGCGGCACGCTTCGTGATCTCGTGGTCAAAGATCAATGGTCGTCGCTGGGCGATAAAGTGGCCTGTAAGCTGACCGCAAAGAACCCACAAGCCTATCTGCCGCTTCACCGATTTCGCGTCGGTTCACCCGTGGTATTGATCTCACAGACCGATAAGTCGAACAGCACGCGTGGTGTGGTGTCTGTGGTTCGTTCGCGAGCACTCGAAGTAGTGCTCAATGATTTCGTGGAAGACGAAGATCGCTATACGATGGCCGCTTCGCCTGACGAAGTTTCTCGCACGCGTCAACGCAAAGCCTTGGAGAGAGCCGCTTGTGCCGAAGGCAGTCGTTTGGCAGAGTTGCGGGAAGTTATTCTAGGAAATACTCCAGCTTCGTTTGTTTCTTCTGCGGAAGCTGGCATTGATGTGCGAGCCCTGAATGCTTCGCAGCAGCAAGCAATTCAGCATGCCCTTGATGCAGAAGATGTGGCCATCATCCATGGGCCCCCTGGCACCGGTAAAACCGTGACGCTGGCCCATCTTGTTCACGCGGCAGTCACCAGCGGGCAAAAAGTGCTCGCTTGTGCTCCGAGTAACTTGGCGGTCGACAACTTGCTAGAAAAACTATTGTCGCGCGGAGTCAAAGCGGTTCGGCTAGGGCATCCGATTCGTGTTTCAGAATCATTACAGGAACATACGTTAGATTTGATGGTGCGGAATCATCCAGAGACTCGCGTTGCGGATAAACTGGTGAAAGATGCTCAGAAATTGTTTCGACAAGCAGGCCGGTTTACTCGAACCAAGCCTGCTTTTGGAGAAAAACAGGCACTGCGTGATGAGGCGAAAGAACTGCTGGCCGATGCTCGGCGAATTCAACGTCAGACGCTGGAATCGCTGCTGGATGATGCCGAGGTAATTTGCGCCACGCTCACTGGTGTCGATGGAGACATACTGGGCAATCGCCAGTTTGAGATGTGCGTGATTGATGAAGCTTGCCAAAGTATTGAGCCTGCCTGTTGGATACCGATAGGGCGGGCCGATAAAGTGATTTTGGCCGGAGATCATTGCCAGCTTCCACCCACCGTGTTGTCAAAAGATGCTATGCGAGAAGGTCTCGGCATTAGCATGCTTGAACGGATTGTTGAGCAACAGCCCTCGGTATCAAAGCGGCTGGATGTCCAGTATCGTATGCACCAGAAGATCATGGATTTCAGCTCGCAAGAGTTCTATGACGCCACACTCGTGGCAGATGCCAGTGTTGCCTCGCATGTGTTATCGGAGATTGTTGACTCAGAAATTGAAGATGAATTATTCGACAAACCAGTCCAGTTTTACGATACCGCTGGTGCAGACTTTGTTGAGTCCGAGCATGAATCCAGTTCTAGCCGAATGAACGAGCAAGAGGCCGATTTTGTTTGCAAAAAAATTGAGCAATTGATTGAGCAAGGAGTTCGACCTCAAGATATTTCTGTGATCTCTCCTTATGCGGCCCAAGTGCGAAAAATTCGAGAGTTGGTGCCAGCAGGAATCGAAGTCGACACGGTCGATGGTTTCCAGGGTCGTGAAAAAGAAGTCATAATCTGTAGTTTGGTACGCTCGAATCAAAATCAAGAAATTGGCTTTCTCGGCGATACTCGGCGAATGAATGTGGCCCTAACCAGGGCACGCCGGAAGTTAATTGTAATCGGCGATAGCTCTACAGTCGGTGCCAATCCCTTCTTTGCCGATCTGTTAACGTACTTCGAGCAAATCGATGCCTATCATACGGTTTGGGAAGAGATGTATTGAATTGAGCCAGAATTCGATTCTTCGAGTTTGATCTGTTATAATCAAACATACTTCCAAACTGTTTCTGGTTCCAAGGATATCATGATGCTTCATCGGGTTATTATTTCAGGCTTACTGCTGGTTGTATTCAGTTCCTTTGTCAATTCGCTTCAGGCAGAAGAAAAATATGAGCCCTCGCGTTGGGAGTCCACTATCGCCAAGTTTAAAGCGATGGACAAAGAGAAATTTCCGGCCAAAGGTCAAATTCTATTCATTGGAAGTTCTAGCATCAAAGGCTGGAATCTAAAAAAATCGTTTCCCAAGTTCGATACCATTAACCGTGGTTTCGGTGGCTCTCATGTCGAAGACTCGGTCTATTATGCCGATCAAATTGTGTTGCCTTACCAGCCGAAAACGATTGTGATGTATGCTGGCGACAATGATATCAATCATGGCTATTCCGTTGAGCGAGTTTCAGCCGACTTCGACAAGTTTGTTGCCATTGTTCATAAGGAACTGCCTAAAACCAAAATTATCTTTGTGGCCATCAAACCAAGTATCAAACGCTGGGAGTTGGTAGAAAAGATGCGTGCGGCCAACACATTGGTTCGTAAAACCTGTGAAGCCGATCAGCGACTCGTATTTCTCGATATCGATGGCCCTTCGTTGGGCAAAGATGGTAAGCCGCGAAAAGAGTTGTTCAAAGAAGACGGGCTTCATCTAAATGAAAAAGGCTACAAGATTTGGAACAACTTGCTCCGGCCTCATATCAAGTAATGCAATGTTCCTGACCGCGCACATTTAAAGCCCGCTATTTTGAGAAGCGGGCTTTTTGTTTTTATTAACCGTAGTGGCAGTCTTTAGGGAACGGCATAATTGCTTACGTTCCCAGTAAACTACATCACACAGTAAACAACGTGCGTTCTTTGGCCGCGCGACGTTGAGCGCGAAGACGTGCGCGTCGTTTCATATCACTAGGCTTTTCGTAGTATTTGCGTCGACGCATTTCTTTTTTCAAACCGCTACGCATAACTAATTTGCCGAAACGACGAACCGCTTCCTGCACTGATTCCTTGTCGCGAACGAGTACCTTGACCATGAATCTCCTGGGAACTGATTGTAACCAAAAAAGCTGTGAATGTATGTTAAAAAGCCTAGCTGATCGTTTTGATCAACAGACTGTACGTTACTATAACTAAAGCTGGAACGGGAAGTATACCTTACCCAAAAGCGACTCGGATAGTCCTATCTCTTGAAAACAGCACGATTTACGACTAATTCGTGAAGAAACTTTGAGCCCTTCGCCTAGCTTCTCAATTATCATATTGTCGGATCGAAGACGGCATTTCGCAGTCTAAGTTGTTTTGTGGTAATAGGTTATCAATTTCTTCTGCGTCAACTACCCAGCCCCGACAGTTGGAACTGCCGCACAAGCATTCAATCGCCGCATCAGCCGGCCAACCGTAGTCGATGGTGAGTTGATCGTCTGCCGGAATCTCTCGAATCGTCTCTAGATACAGTTTCGCCACATCTGCTTCGCAAGTGGGAATCCGATCTTCGTCCTCTTCCAGCACAATCAAAGCACAATTAGGCTCGCAACTGTGATTCAGATAACGGAACGGCCGTTCGATCTCTAACGAGAACGACCCGCCCATATCGACGCAGTAATCACTGGAATAGTAAGGGTCATCGATCAGCAATCCGGTGACTTCCGAGATGATAATACTCGGCGTGTAATAATGCTGCGTGAACAAACCCTGCCCGTACTTGGTTTGCCGAACTTCCAGTTTGCTTAGCGATGATTGATTCAATAAGTCTTCAGGCGATTCCACACCGATACTCCTCTGCGTTTCTTTTAATGTAGCCTGATGATTAGAATCGCAAAGAGGAGTGGATGAAAAATAATTGGAAACGCTTCTAGAACGGAAGATAGTTACTTCGCTTGCGGAGTAGTTTCCATTGGTTTTCGATTTGTTGTAGCTTCTCCCAACCCAATTCACCGTACACGTCGGCTCGCTTCTTGTAGAGAAGTAAATTTCTAGGCTCATCCGAGATCAACTTGCCTAATTCTTCTAACGCTTCCGCTGGTTGATCATGACGGCGAAGTCGGCGGATATGAACCAAGGCATATTTTTTCTCGGTTGGATCAACCCATCCTGAAAGTTGCTTGTACGTTTTCTCAAACAATGCATCACGTTGCTCTTTCTTCTTTGGGCTCTTGGTTATTTTAGGTTGATCTTTTGCATTTGGATCAATTGGTAAATCCATATAAGCTACAGCCCGAGCTTTGCGATACAGGGCATCGATCAAAGCGTCACGTCTTTCTGTCATCTTGCGATGTGTCTCTTTTTCTTCATCGGTTTTGGGATCTCGACGAACGCCAAAGTACGCAACTAACGGTTTGGCCTTGGCCGCGCTAATTACTTTGTCACATGCTTTCACAACCGCAGGCAAGTGTTCTTTACGATTATCGCCGTCTAGCATCGTAATACGTGCTTTCAGAATCGGCAGATGTTTTGGCTTAATCTCTAATAATTCAGCGGCCAGTTTTTCAAATTCTTCCGTCTTCTTTTGTTTCGCTAACGATTGCAAGTGTGTCAATTTAGTGGCAAACAACAAATCGTCTAACGACTTTTTGTCTTTAGTTTTCGAGTCCGTATCGGTCGATTTCGGCTTCGGTGGCTCAACCAGTAACAGTGTTAGTGGATAGCCGCCAGGACGTCGTCCCTCGCCATCGAGATTGCCCACTTCGTCTCCATAGTAAATCTTGCCAGTCAAACGGTCGCCCGGTTTACCATCTTTCGGCATCGACGATTGACTTGGCACACTGAGATAAACAGGAATCGTTTGGCCAGCTTGAATTACATGCGATCCAAACGAGCCGGAGTTGATTAGCCCCACTTGGTTCGTCTCACGGGCAGTCAGTTTGATCTCCGATTTTAATTTCTGATCTAACCACAACGCGGTGTTTTCGATTGTTTTCAACTTGGCAGGATCATCGTGACGTAAGAACATGCGTAACGTGTAATCGCCGGATGCTAATGTGGCATCTTTACCAGAAACACCGGTGGCGACCAACTGTTTGTTTTTGTCGTAAATCATCCAAAGCGTAGAAGACAAGGCATCTATAACCTGATCGTCTTCGGCTATTGCCGAAAGTGGCGAAACGGTTGATTTTGAGGAAAGAGTGAACTTATAGGTTAATGTCAAACCATAAACTTGTCGGTTGTCTGGCAGCAGATCTCGATCCGCGGGAAGAACGGCCATCTCGGACTTCGTCGGTCGGATCACTCTTCTGAGCGTATCAAGACTGGCCGAAGGATCGACAATTTCTTTACCCAATGTGCCGGTTAAATCGATGCGGCCTGTACGTCGACTTCCATCGAGTACCAGTCGATCGGGACTGGCCTTGATTCCATGCAGTGTTAGCTCGAACTCGACATCGGCGTCACCTAAACTGTTCCAGTATTGGGCAACGCAAACTTCAAGCGTTCTGCCACCGACTACAGGAAAACTGATCACTTTTTCAGTCTCAGGTCGAATACGAAGATAGGTCCGCTTGCCAAACGATTTGTGAGTACGGTCTTCGGCTACTTGCAGCGTGTGAATCACAAGCAGACGATCTGAATCAAACGATTGTGTGTGTATCTTCAAATCGGCCCAAGTGGCACTCGGGGGGATATTCAGGAAGTGACGATGAACATCGCCCGGCGAAAACTTGATGGTTTGTTTCCAACTGTTTTCCTTCAAGTCTTCCGCAATAATCACGGTAATGGGAACTCGAAACAGAGGGCCTGAGTCGGGGTTCTCGACATCGTAGCCAACCACTTCGGTGTAGTGCATTCCAGATTTCAAAGAACTTGAATCCACTTTCACGCGGAATTGACGCCCTCCGTGGTGGAGAAAGAAGTGCTCAGGGTACTCGACCCATTTGTCTTTACATTCCAAATGGAATCTCATTTCAAAATCAGCTTTGACCCGATTCGGAGTATCTTCGTGAAATGTAGGTGTGATACTAACCAGCGTATCGAGTGCCTGAGCTTTCTCATTCGGTTCGCGTAGATAAATGCCGCGTGCATCGTCCAGCGAAGGCAGCGTCACTTCAAAACGTAGACGTTTATCATGCACTGTTGCATTTTCTTCGAGCCATTTATAAGCGGCATCTACTTGCAACAGACCCTGCCCGGTCGAAAACGGGTCGCTATCTTTCAGCGGTCGAGTCGAATTTTTAACCGCCCGTTTTACGATTTCTGGACTGTAATCTATCTTGTTCGCTTTCAAGCCAGACATCAATAAGGCAATCCCACCACAGGCATTGGGTGATGACATCGAAGTTCCGTTCATCATTTGATTGCGAGACAACGACCAGCGTGAAACGGGGGCAATCGCTCCGCCAGGGGCACAGATGTCTACACCTAAATCGCCATCAAACGTCGGTCCACGTGAACTCCAAGTGTAGGGCTGTTCGGTCAGTTTTTCTCGTAACGAATAACCAACTTCCATCAACTCTGGCGAAATGTAAGCGCCCACGCCTAGCAAAGCGGTTGAAGTTCCACCTGGCGAACCGACCGTTGATAGAGCAGGTCCATCGTTACCGGCACTGCAAACGAATAGCACGCCATGCTTGTCAACAATTTCTGAATAGAGATCAACCAGACGGCCAACATTGGGGCTAGATGAAGCGCCGCCATAGCTCATGTTGATCAAGTCACATTTGTTTTCGAGAACGGTGATCAGTCCTCGAACTTGGCCTGGGCCTAACGAGCTAGAACCAATACGAGTATCGCCAATTTTAACCGAGACAATTTGTGCCCCTGGTGCCACGCCGTTCATCTCGGGGTGATCAGGGAAATTGGCCGAGATGATGCCAGCCACATGGGAAGCATGTGTGCCGCAGTCGACCACGACCGAAAGTAGGTTGCCATCTTCGTAGATGTTCAGCACATAGTTGATCAGGTTCTCTTCATTGAAAGTACCGTACTCGCGTTCAGTGCGGAAATTTGTCAGCAGTTTTTCATCTTCAAAATCACCATCTTCATCGGTATCAATGGCCGCTCGCCAATGTTTGCCATCGTTGAAAACGACACAATCAAATATGGGGCCAGGATCTTTCCAACTGGCACTCGCTTTTTTGAATTGGGCTAACCGTTTTTCTAGTTCGGTCTTTTGTTTCTTTTGATCGTCATTCGGCTTGGGATGCTTTTTATCAAAGTTCTGGATGTCTCGTGTCAGTTCCGCAATCTTGGCACGCGAGTGTTTGGTCCATTTCTTTTTCTGTTCAGTTTTCAACCGAGGCAAAACTCGTTCTGGATAAAGCTCGTAGCCTGGCTTCATGCCGAGATGAAAATCACCAGAAGGATTCTTCCATTGTTTGGGAATGGTGAGCGTTCGACCAGTCAGCCCTTCGAGCTTGCCATCCTCTGCTTTTTTGATTGTCGAAGTGTCAACATCTCCACTGCCAGACCCATCGACCACATCAATGATTTTGGGTTTGCCATCGGTTGTTTTCTCTAGCCCAACGGCCCCAGGATCGACTCCAGTATCAAACACGGCGACTATAACACCGCGTCCATCCGACTTGGGATGCTGCTCCAGATATTTAAGAGCCCCGATTTCCCGTTTGGGCAAAAGGCCATATTTGGGGAATTCGTCCGCAGAACTGGTTCTCAAGGGAGAACTGAGTGCAATGATCGATAAAACTACAAGAATTGCTCTAAGTGATGATTTCATAACGTCTTACACGTGTTGCCGTGGGAGGATTTGAAGTGATCGACAGACAGAAAAGTCTATTTATCTTCACTATTTTACGTTACAAAATACGGGAATGCCATTAGAGGACTAAAAGCATGTTTGATTTCATTGTGCTAAATCCTCTCGCATCGGTGTCGCCGCAGGCGATCAGAGGATACAGTGGCCAAGAATTCACCGATCTCAATTGGAACTCTGGAACTCTGGAGCTATAGAAAGCTTAGATTTTATAATGAAAAAATGGACACTTCTCGGTGAACACCACCGAACACTCAATGCTACGGTTACTAAAGACCTATCAAAACCGTGTATGAATAAAAGACGCAATAAAATATTTCACGCCAAGACGCAAAGGCGCCAATAAAGTTGGAAGCAAAACTTCTTGGCGCCTTTGCGTGAGAAATACTTTTGAAGGAATTTGTGATGAACGAAAATGATTTTAAGAGATACTTGCAAGTACAGGGCAATAGCATTTCTGGGCGGTAAATGTGGTGGAGTTCACTGAGAAGTGTCAAAAAATGGAAACCTCTCTAACCTCTTATCGACTAATGTCGACCCCGGCATCGTTTTGAATAAACATTGAGGAGTGGCCAGCGTTCTCCAAAATCGATGACGCGGTTACCCAGAATACTAAATTCTTTTGGGCGTTAGTTCAATTGTTTGCCTAATAGATGTCTAAGTGCCGGTTCCAAGTCAGGGTGACGGAATTCAAAGCCTGCGTCGAGCAATTTTTGTGGAACGACCCTGGTTGAGGCAAACAACAGGTCATCTACCATCTCGCCCAAGGCCACTCTGGCTGCAAAGTGAGGCATCGGAAAGATCGTGGGGCGTCGCAATACTTTTCCCAAGGTCTTCGTGAATTCGAGATTGGTCACTGCATGTGGTGCCACGATATTTGTGGGCCCTGCGATTTTTGTGTTGTTCAATAAAAAATAGATGGCACTGATTACATCATCGAGTGAAATCCAGCTCCAGAACTGTCGACCATTTCCAATCTTTCCACCGGCACCTAACGAAAATGGAAGCAACATTTTTGCCAAGGCACCACCCTTGGGAGAGAGAATGACTCCAAAGCGAAGATTGACGACCCGAATTCCAGCATCAGTTGCACTTTGGGTTGCTTCTTCCCATTGCCGGCAGATATCGGAGAGAAATAGATCGCCACAAGCCGCATCTTCTGCAACCGGGTGATTTCCGGTCTCACCATAATAGCCAATGGCCGATGCGCAGATGAAAGTTTTGGGTGGATTTGGAAGCTTGGCCAATTTTTCACACAAAAACTTGGTGCCCAAAAACCGGGAATCAACAATGCGTTGTTTTTTTGCTTTGGTCCATCTACCATCGGCAATGCTTTCGCCAGCTAGGTGAATCACCGAGTCGATATCGGCAAATTTCTCAGCATCAAAAACATCAGATTGATAATTCCAAGTGATTTCCCGAGCAATCTCATTGCCCGCTGGTTTTGATCGAACCAGCCGGGTCAATTGATGTTGGTCATTTTCTAAATAGGGCCACAATGCTGATCCGATGAGCCCTTTTGAACCTGAGATGGCGATGTTCATTTTGTTGGCCTTTATGGATTGCGAATACGATTTTAAATCTTCGATCATGGTATCATGCCGGTAGCGGAACATGCGTTCAATTTTACGCGTAACGGATTGTCCTGCTATAAAACCGCCCAGAATTCCGCCAGGTAACCGATATTCTATCCGATCTTCCAAAAAACTGCGATTTTCGCCAGAAGATTCAAACCGATGGTCATGTTTCCAGAAAGAGAAAGGCCCACTTAGTTGAATGTCTTGAAAGTGATGGTTGAGCGAGAATTCGGTATGTTGGGCGACCCAATTCAACCGAACTGGCCCCAGCTTGATTTGCAAGGTGGTAGAAGAACCAGGTTCAATACTGCCATCGGTAGAGATTAGGCGAGCATTTTCCCAAGGGGGCATCAAGCGACTAAGGGCCCCTGGCGATTGATGCCACTGAAATAACTTTTCCACTGAAACAGGAACTTCTGACCGAAAAACAAGCGTAGAAGTTTCCATGTTGTATTCTCAAATAATAAATGGATTCGTTACCCATATATCTTAAGAGTCGGACTCGAATTGATCTAGTTCAAATTCGATGGATAATTTTTGCAACTTGCGAAGTGCTCGTTTTTCAAGTTGTCGAATTCTTTCTTTGCAAACACCCAATCGCAGAGCCACGGTTTGTAAGGTTTGATGATCTTCTGATTTGCTAATGCCAAAACGTGCAATAATGACTTCTCTCTCTCGTTTATCTAAATGTTGAATCATGTTCATCAGAGAATCACTTAATTTTTGCATCATTTGCGGATTCTGACGCAACTCGGGTCGTACATCATAATTCTCGCTGATTTGAGACGGAGCAGTCGGTGTGACTCGCTGTCTTTTCTTGCGGGCGTTGATGATATAGCGATAAAAATTCCGACGAATGGCGTAAGTAGCATACGTGCTAAAACGGAACCCACGTGAAAAATCAAAATTATCAATTGCTCGGATAAGAGACATTGAGCCTTCCGATACTAACTCATCCAAGTTGTTTTCCGCATCAAGAAACTTTTTAACCACCGAAATCACCAGTCGCATGTTCGCGGTCATGATTCGGTCGCGGCATTGCTTGGCCTTGTGCAGGTGCTCATCAATGCTGTCCATTAAATCTGGATCAGGAGAGTCAGGGCACAATTGATCTCGCAACAACGAGGCTTGAGATTTATGAAAATTAAAACGCTGAAATAGTAGTTGCTCTTCTTCTTTATCTAAGAGCTTCGTTTCACATATTCTAAGTAACGAGGGGGAAAGCGAGTTCGATTGTTGGCTTATAGTGCTTGGTTGAGTGAACGATGAGAGTGTGTAGTTAAAAGATTGATTCACAAACATTTGTGGATTTGAAAACAAAGGATGATCAATGTATTTAATCTCGATATGCGAAAGACTTTCAAAGCGGGATAACGATTGCTTTTGAAAGTCGGCTTGAGATTTACGTGATCTACCTGAAGGAAGAGGGTCCTGGGTCGCTGCTGTCGAGTGAGAGTCAGAATACTCAGTAATTGATGACTGAGTAAAAGGTGTTGCAACTGCCATGGCACTAGCCTTTCAAACAATAAATGAAAACTAAATCCAGAAACCTCGTTGCCTGCAATTCCTACCATAGGATATAGGCAACATGCCCCTGAAGTTTTCAGATCAAATTTTCGTTGAGAAGAGAAGAATAAATAGATGAGGTGCTACGGAAAATCGAAAAACAAATGATGTGGTTTACCGCAGTCCTTATAAACTTAACATTCCTGATAATTAAAACAATAGATGATGTGTTAAATATGAGAATTATTGTCAAAATAAAACAAGATATTAGCATCCAGTTTAGAGGATCTGCATTTTTCACCTGTTTTTAACCGTCTAGATTGATGATTCAGGTCTTAGAACCACCAGGCGGAGAGCCATTGACCTTGTTCAAATACCTAGAGAAGAGTTCGGAAATGCCCTTTTTGTAGAATAGAGGGCTTGTGCAGTTAGATGTGGTTGAGTCGTTTCCGTAGTTATCCGGTGACTAGCTTGGTAAGCGGATTGCCTTCATTTTGTGTCGCTCTCTCAGGCCGCCCTTTGTGGTAATAGGTCAACTGCATGTGATCTAACCCTAAAAGGTAGAGCATCGTGGCATGCAGATCGTGAATGTGCATGCGATTTTCCACGGCATGCAAACCCAACTCATCGGTTGAACCGATGGTTTGCCCGCCCTTCACTCCACCTCCGGCAAACCACATCGTAAAGCCTGAGGGGTTATGGTCTCTACCGGTTCCTTTTTCGCTCATCGGAGTACGCCCAAACTCACCACCCCAAACCACTAAGGTGTCTTTTAATAAGCCCAGTCGTTTGAGATCTTTTAATAAGCCAGCGACTGGTTTATCAGATCCACCGCACATGGTTGTATGATTCGATTCTATATTAGTATGGGCGTCCCATTTACTTCCGGTGCCGTGATAAAGCTGAACGAAGCGGACGCCTCGCTCTACCAGTCTTCGTGCTAGTAGGCAATTGCGACCGAACACTTCTGTCTTCTTATCATCCATTCCATAGAGCTTCTTTGTTTCCTCGGTCTCTTTCGTAAGATCAACTGCCTCTGGTGCATGGGCCTGCATGCGAAAGGCCAGTTCATAAGACCGAATCCGTGCATCCAGTTCGGTTTGCTCGGTACGATTCTTGCCATGCTCTTGATTTAGTTGGTAGAGGAAATCAAGTTTTGCCTGTTGCCGTTTGTCAGACACACCTTTGGGGTTTTGTAGATTTTCAATGGTTGATTTCCCTTGTTGAAAACGCATCCCTTGATACACCGCAGGCATAAAACCCGTGCCCCAGTTACGGGGTCCATTAACTGGCAAAGAGCTATTGTCTTGAATCGTAACGAAGCCAGGCAGGTTCTGGTTTTCAGTCCCTAATCCATAATTAACCCAGCTACCCAGCGATGGTCGCCCACCAATGATCGAGCCAGTGTTCATCTGGCAAACACCACCTGCGTGGTTGATTCCGTTGCCCCAGCATGAACGCACGACAGAAATGTCATCAGCACACTCGGCTGTGTGAGGCAGCCAGTCTGAAATCCAGGTGCCAGATTCCCCATGTTGTTTCCATTTGCGATTCGATTTCAACAAGGGAGCGTTATTTTCTCCCATTGCAGTGATCACTTTTTTGAACGAACCAGGAATCGTTTGTCCATGCAATTCGTCTAAAAGAGGTTTTGGGTCAAACAGATCAATATGGCTAGGTCCGCCTTCCATAAACAGGAAGATAATGTTCTTCGCATGCTGTTTGATTTGCGGGGGCTTGGGCGCGTAGGGAGAGACATTGGTATTCTTTGTAGGGTCGGACAACGCGGTTGATGCACCCATGGCAGTTAATGCAACGGAACCCAAGCCAACGCCGGCATGCAATAACGCATCTCTACGACTCATTGTCTGTTGATGATGGGGTATCCCAAGTTGGTTACAAATCGAAGATTGTTGACGCATGGCCGTTTTCCTGATCAGTCGATGTAGATGAATTCGTTGCTGTTGAGTAATAAGTGGCAGAAGTCAACTTCGGCCTCTTGTTCCGGCGAAAGCAGTTGGGTTTCTGCTTCGGAACCAATTGAAAGCTTGATTTGCTGATTCGTCTTATCCACTAGACCAGCTTCAAACGAATCAAATTTCCAATGGGCTATCGGTGTGGTCAGATTTGTGTCGTCTGCTTGAACAATATCAATCGTGTCATAAATGGAAAATTCTGAAATGATTCCATCCCAATTACTGTTGCTTTTGGTGTCTCGACCAGCAATTACCAGACGATTTGAATTTTCTAGCTTAGAGACCACGGTATGTGGAACCGAAGCAGTTTGAATTTTGGCATCTTTGTCGGTCAAATCTTTCGCACTGAATTGAATCCCATTTTTGGTGATGTCCGTCAGATCAACTGAGACCTGAATGTGATAGGCATGTCCAAGTTCTAAATGAATTAAAGAAGAGATGACCTCGTAGCGTAGATTGCCATCTTGATCGTCTCCGACCAGTTGCATGATCAAATTTCGTGGCGTGTAGCTTGATTTTTTGCTAGTAACACCCAAGTTCCAACCGCGGCTTTTGGTGCTGCCGTTCCATTGAGAGGCAATCGTCCGCACCGATGCGTCTTCATATAGCGAGTTCAATTGGACCACGGTCTCGAAGGAGAATTGAGATGAGGAAATTGCAAAAGAATCAGGTGTCGATAATTGGTTCACGCTATCTTTTATGCCGAAGTGAAAGCCCTTGCGCTGAGTACCCGCAAGTTGACCAACCAAGATATCTTGCTTGGTCTCTTGTCGAGCTTCCGAGATTCGGATTGCTTGATCTTCCAGGAATTGTAGTGAACCTTCAAGTTCAGTCGCCAAAGGAGCCCTAGAGTATACCGTTTGAAAGGCATTGTGAATGAAATCTACTTTGGTCCCATTCTCAGATAAGCGAGACCGCTGGGCCAACTTGCGAGCACGTTGGATTGGAAAGGTTCCGTTGATCATCAATAGGGCTTGGTTGGCAGTGGTGGTGATATTACGGGTTGAACTGCTGTTAAATCGAAGCGGGAAATCGAAAGAATCTAGCAACGGATCACGTGTATTGCGTATGACTTTGACATAGACGCTGCGTCTTGGGGTGGTGCCAGAAACACTGGGCCCCCCTTCTTTTAAGTCAAGCTCTCCACTGGCTGCCAGCATAGCATCACGAACTTGTTCGGCAGATAACCGGCGAATATCGGACTTCCAAAGTAGACGATTACTGGGGTCTACGTTGTTGGCAGTCGAGTCATGGTTGAAAGACGACTGGCGATACGTTTGTGAGAGTAGGATTTCTTTCTGAAGTGTTTTGATGCTTCGCCCATTTTTGATAAATTCGAGCGTCAAGTAATCTAAGAGCTTAGGGTGGGAAGGTGCTTCACCTAAATGGCCAAAGTCATTGGCCGTGGCAACTAAACCTCGGCCAAAACACCACTGCCATATTCGATTGGCAATCACGCGATTGGCAAGCTGGTTGTCGTCAGAAGTAATCCAGCGTGCCAGTTCTGTGCGGCGACCGGTTGAGTTTTCTAGTGGTGTAATTTCGATATTTGCGGGATCAATGACTGACAGGAACCCTAGCGAAACCTCACCCAGTCGTTGTTTGCCTGGGATGAAAACCGTGGGAGCCACATTGCCGGTATCGGTCACTGTATCGCCTTGTGGCAGCGGAGCCGGTTTATCGAATTCTTTAAGTCGCTTTACAAGGGTGTCGTATTCTGCTTTGTCTTTTTCATCTACCATACCACGTGTTTTGTCAATTTCAATCTGAACTTGAAGGTAAGACATCTCCGCAATCTGGTGTTCGTAAGGAGCCCTGTCTTCAGGCCGCTTGTTCATCATTACTTGGACATTTGGCGGAAATTTAATCAGAGCCGCGTTCGCAACTTTATCAACCTTTTTGGCATCGATTTCTTCCATGCGACTACGGATGTCAACAGTTGCCTCTTCCCATGATTTCAGTGCTTCTTTGTACTCGGAGATTTCCTGTTTGGTTGCAATCGGAACATCGTTGCGTGGTAAGATCGGTGCGAAAAAAGCTTGTAGGCGGTAATAATCGCTTTGAAGAATCGGATCGAATTTATGATCATGACACTTGGCACAACCCATGCCGACTCCTAGGAAAACATCGCCCGTAGTGTCAGTGATGTCATCAAGGATGATTTTCCACTGTGTTTCAACATCACGCTGATTGTATTCATAGATCCAGTGTCGTAGAAAACCGGTGGCAACGATGGCATCAGGGTTGTCAGTCGCGATTTCATCACCAGCCAGTTGTTCTAAAGTAAATTGATCATACGGCTTGTCTTGGTTGAAACTACGGATGACATAGTCTCGGTATTGCCAGGCATTTTTGCGGAAAAAATCGGCCCTGTATCCGTCCGACTCTGCGTATCGTACTAAATCAAGCCAATGCGTGGCCATGTGTTCTCCATAGCGTGGCGAAGCGAGCAGTTGATCCACGATTGTTTCATAGGCAGCAGCAGAGTCGTCTGCCAGAAACTTGTCCATCATTTTGCTGCTAGGTGGCAAGCCCGTTAAATCAAAACTGATGCGTCGCAGTAACGTACGTTTGTCGGCAGGTTGTGCTGGCTTGATGCCCGCTTCTTTCAGTTTTTGATAAACGAACTGATCGATGACCGATTGATTCCACTGATTGTTGTCAGCAACAACCGGTTGATGACTCTTCAGCGGTTGAAAGGCCCAATAGGCACGGTCTTCGTCGGTGATTTTCTCTTTCTTTTTGATCACCGATGGTGTGTCTTTACCAGCATTCGGCCAAGGTGCCCCTAGCTTGACCCAGCGAGTGAGAATCTCTATTTGCGCTGGCTTAAGTTGACCCGAGGGGGGCATCTCATTGCCTTCGTAATTGATCGATTCGATTAGCAAACTTTCTTCCGGTTTGCCGGGCTCTAGACTGGGCCCACTCTCTCCACCGGCCAGCATCGCAGCACGAGAATTGAGTTGAAGATCGCCTTTGTTTTCCTTACCTGCATGGCATTCGTAGCAGTGCTTTACAAGTAACGGGCGGACTTGATTTTCAAAGAACGCAATCTGTGGCTTGCTTAGTTCCTCGGCATGCGAATATCCGGATAGACCCAATAAGACTAAAATTGAACAAACAAGTTGGAATTGAATTCGGAACATATAACTTTTGGGATGGATTTTTAAGTGAAAAGTTGTGCGATTGGATTGCCGCCGTCGGTCAATGGAACAGGTCGTTCACCATCGTAGAGTTCTTTATGTGGATCAATGCCCAAACACCAACACATGGTGGCAAATAAGTCGGGAATGGAAACGCGAACATCGACCGAGTTTTTCGAGATCTCATCAGTGGTGCCAATCGCCTGACCGGTGTTGAGTCCACCTCCGGCTAACACCACACTAAACGCGGAGCCTTGGTGTCCACGTCCGCCAGCGGCATCAAACCCGCCTGGTCTTCCAAATTCGGTGGAAACGACGATTAATGTTTTGTCTAACAGTTTATGTTGCTCTAGATCAGTAACAAGTGTGGCTAACGCCCTGTCAAGTTCTTGAATCAACAGGTGCTGATTCAAAATACCCTCTTTGTGAACATCCCAGCCGGTGCCGTTGACAAAATTTAAATTGTGCGAGACTTCGATGAACTTCACGCCTGATTGGACTAGTCGTCTGGCGAGTAAACATCGCTGGCCGAATTCATCGCCGTATGATTGGCGGAGAGTGCTTGATTCTTTATCGAGTTCAAATACTTTCATGAACTCTGGCCCTGACAAACGCGAAGCAGTCTCCGAAGTCTCATCGTAGTTTTGAACGATTTTATCTTGCTGGTTCCTATCGAGATATTGTTTTCTGACAAACGTGAGCAACTGATCGCGTCGTGTTTGGCGGTCGGCGGAAATATCTAAAGAACGAGCTAAAGCAGCCGGACCAGATTCGGTATCGGTCAAGTACAAAAATGAATCTCTGGCACCTAAGTAGCCTGGCCCACGAGACGCATTCGGATAGCCAATTACCACATAGGGCGGCACACTGTTATTGTCGCCACCAAGTTCATGCGCCACGAGGGATCCGATGGATGGATAGACAATCGTTCCGCTGGTCGGACGCCCGGTGTGCATGCGGTTGGTCGCCGCTGCGTGTTCATCGATCACATCATGCCACACGGTTCGCAGTGGAATAAATCGATCTAATACGTTCGCACATTGCGACAGATGCTCGCAGACTTCGACATCTTTGATGGCCGTTGGAATGGAATCGTAATACGAGCCCGCTTTATTCTCTTTAGCATCGCCCTTGGGTTTCGGATCCCAAGTATCAATCTGGCCTTGTCCGCCACCTAGCCAAACCATGATGCAATGTTCGGCCTTGCCTTTGGGCGGAAGTGCAATTTGGTTGGGAGATGCTTGTACGGAAAATCCCGCAGAGGCAGCCAGGGATGCGGCGGCAGTGCCTGTCAGGAAATTGCGTCGTGATAGTTCGTTATAAATCATAATTGTTATCGAAAAAATGGGCAGTTGGGCGATACTATTGGGTGATTCAATTGAACGATGCTACGGAGTGAATACGAATTCAGGGCTGTTGATCAGTGCCCAGACCATGTCTTCGGCCCGCTCTCGCCATGCTTGGGTCAATTGAGGCGTACTCGGATCACCACGACGAACTTCTTCTTCCAATCGAATTTTCATTTCGTTCGCTTCTTTGCTGAGGTGATTGGTCCATGAAACGCTGAAGCGTAGTTTTTCTATCTTGGCAGGCGGCTTGCCTGTTTTTCTTTCGTTAAAACCGGCCGAGAGAAGTTCGGTAAACAGCCCCGCTTCTTCAGTGCTGGGTTTCCGTGAAAGAACTTGTCGGTAGATCCGGGTGACCACTTCCTCTGTTGAGTTCGATTCTAACGCGATTTTGGTGAACTGGCTGTCGTCAGAAAAACCCACTACACGCCGAGCTGCTGATCCATTTGCCAAAATGGCCGGCTGCTGAACCACAGGTGCATCGTCTCTAATGCTAATTGGGTTTTGCCGCATGGCCCGCCAGCCGAATGAGGTGAGTACATCGACCAGACTTTGAGCTTTGGGGATCGCCAACGAAGGCCGATCACGTTCGTTTGAGAGCGAAGTGAACTGCCAAGCTCTTTGGGGCTTGCCTAAGTTCAGAAAGGTTTCAATCGCCAATATGCCAAGAGGGTCCATCGTCAACGTCTCGCTATTCAGCGGTTTACCAGCGGTGACAAATATGGAGTCCAGCACTTGTTCGGCCGATAGTCGGCGATGGGCTTGAGCCGCAAACAGCGGCATTTCGTTATGGGTTGCCGCAGCCAGCCCGGCATCGCAGGCCCGTTGATAGGCGTGCGAGTTCAAGATCAACCGGCTGATATGTTGTAGGTCGTAATTGTTTTCGACCAATTGTCGGGCCAAGTAGTCAAGCAGTTCTGGGTGCGAAGTTGATGAGAGTTCCCAGTCATCGACCGACGAAACAATCCCCACACCAAAGTAACGCTGCCAGAGTCGATTGACCATGACTTTCGAGAATCGCTGGTTGAGTGGCGATGTGATCGAAGCGGCCAGTTGATCACGTGTGTTCGATGCGTCTCTGGTGAAGATCGAATGATCAAGCGATTCATCTTTGCTAAGCAGATCAGGAAACGGCCACTTGGGCGGAACTTTGGTTCCAGGTTTCGTGCTGACCGTGATCAGTGAACTATTTGACTCTTCATCATCGCCCAAAGGAACACTGCTCGTCTTGGGGATTTCCTGCGGCGACATTTTCAGCATCGCTGCTAAACTAAACAAATCGGCTTGCGTCACATCATGGTACGGAGCATCGTGGCAGCGAGCACACTTCATCTCGACCGCCTGAAAGGCTTGCCCGATAATATGGGCCT
>NVWB01000204.1 GCA_002733575.1 Blastopirellula sp.
CAAAGCGAATTACAGGCTTCTCTGAAACACATTGCCAAGATGACCGCGCACCACAAACAACACCCACCGGTGCGTGTTGATCCACCAACATCGGTTGATCGTGAAATGGTGGAAGAAATGACTGGGCTGTTATTCGCCTGGACCGAGAAGCTCGACATCTTTTCACAATACGAGCCTGACTTAAAACCGTGGGACGTGCAGCCATCAACCCGAGCACTCGCTGACTTATGCTTAGTGCTGTTTAACTCCAACGAATTCGTTTACGTCTACTAAAAAACAACTTGGCCCTTGTGCTAATCCTGATAACTAAAGTAAGCAATCATGAGCAGTTCCAACTTTCGACAATCGCTAGCTTCGATGAACCGACGTAACTTTATGTACGGCCTAGGTGCCGGCATGGGCACGGTGGCACTCAATGCGATGCTGGCCGCCGAAGAGCAACAAAGTTCCGCTGGTCCGCTGGCAGTCAAGCCGCAACATATTCCAGCCAAAGCCAAGTACTGCATCTTTTTGTATATGGCAGGCGGCCCAAGTCATATCGATACGTTTGACCCGAAGCCGGCGCTCGATAAACTCGACATGAAGAAGTTTACACGCAATGACAAGTTCGCTTCGGCCATGTCATCAGGTGAACGCTACTATGTAAAGAGCCCGTTTAAGTTTCATAAACGGGGCGAGTCTGGCATTGAAATGTGCGAACACTGGAAGCACTTGGCCGATGTAGCAGACGACCTTTGCATCTACAAAGGATGTCAAGGCGATTCAGTCAATCACCCGACAGCCAACTATCACATGAACACCGGCAATCGCTTCGGTGGAGACCCGGCCATCGGCAGTTGGGTCACTTATGGTTTGGGCAGCCCGAATCAAGACTTACCAGGTTTTGTCGTATTGCCAGAAGTTGCGTATCCCCAAGGCGGTTCGGCCAACTGGTCGAACGGTTACTTGGCCGCCGATTATCAAGGCACCACATTGCGCCCCTCCGGCTCGCCTATTCTCGATCTCTATCCGCCCAAAGGCATCTCGCGTGAACATCAACGCAAGAACTTGGACCTGCTTTCACAGTTAAATCAATCACATGCAGAAATGCACCCTGACCATGAAGTGTTGCAAACCAGAATGCAAAACTACGAACTTGCATTCCGCATGCAGGCACAAGTTCCCGACATCATTGACTTGAAACAGGAAGACCAAAAAACACTGGACATGTACGGCATCGGCAATCCAATCTCGAATGATTTTGGACGCAGTTGTTTACTTGCCCGGCGATTGGTCGAAAAAGGAGTCCGCTTTGTTCAGCTATACACCGCCGGCTGGGACTCGCACGACTATATCGAAAACGCTCATTCAAAACGGATGCAGGCCGTGGATCAACCGATTGCCGCGTTGATCAAAGATCTCAAACAACGTGGCATGTTAGACGAAACGCTCATCGTTTGGACCGGTGAATTTGGTCGAAGCCCCGACAACGGGCAACGTGGTGGCGGAGCCAGAGCCGGCCGAGACCACAACGCCAAAGCGATGAACATGTTCTTCGCCGGTGGCGGAGTCAAAAACGGACACGTGATCGGCGCCACCGATGAAATCGGCGACACAGCAGTCGAAGTCGTTCACCCGATTAAAGACGTCCACGTCACTCTCTTGCGACTACTGGGCCTCGACGACAACAAACTCACCTACTTCCACGGCGGCCGCTTCAAACAACTCTCCCAAATCGGCGGCTCGTTGATCAAAGAGATCATCGCCTAGCGTCAGATTCCGCTGGGCGATTTATAGGGATTTTCATCTTCATGGAAGTCTTCTTGATCGTGCTCATCTTCAATGATTTCTCTAGTTTGGCTCACAGCTTTTGAAATGGGCTGCAATGAGGTCAAGCCAATTAGTAGTAAACTCAAGATCCATAAGTAAAATCCGATATAATTTTCTTCGATTTTATCGTGAGGATCCATTGATACATAGAGAACTAGTAATACGATAACAATAAATAGAGAGGTACTTGAATATTGAGACAGCTTCATGCCAACAATGGCTCGAATGATAAGCAAGAAGCTCAAGAAGTGTAAAAGAAAGGATGCTATCGATAGTAAGTCATCCGGATGAGGACGCATTATATATGGAGCAAATGGAAGGCTTACTGTAATAAAACTTGTCCAGGCAAAGCATTCATAGCCATACATCGTATTGCCATGCTTAACCGCAGGACAGAATAAGCTTGCCCCCCAGATAACTATTCCAATTAAGCAAAGGAATTTAGGGTTAGTCGCATTCGTCATATTGAATTCGCCGTAGATATTGTGAGCATAGCGTAACTTTGCTTCAATGCACGCCTTCGTGTGGTAATATCTTTTTGAACCGCAAGCCACCACGCCACACAACAATTTTCTTCTTCAGATTTTCTACCACGAAAAACACCAAATCCACGAAAAGAGTCTGAAGCAATATCGTTCGTGTCTTTCGTGGCTAAATCTCCTTTCCTCTGCGTCTCTGCGTGAGGCCCTTCTTCCTTCCGTCCTTCGCGGCTTCGAGCCTTCGCGTGAGAATCTTTTTTGACGAGATTCACATGATTCACAAGTTAATTTTTGTAGCCCATTCCTCTGTTCTCTCCGTGCCTCTGGTGTGCCAGGTTAAGTCTTGTTGGTTTTGTTTATTGAAAGGTATAAACCGTGGTAAGTGCTCGGTCACCATGAAGTCAAATTGGCGCACGCGTGAGGTAACTTGCGGTGCGAATCCCGATGCGACGAAGATGTCAGCCGTAACTTTTGTGAACCTGTTTCAGCCTTGTTACACATTTTGAGAGTGGCCAACCTTTCGGAGTTGGCGAAGCCTGTTGCCTGCGAAACAAGCGTTATCGGCCTTTGCCGGTTCGCCGCGTTTTGATTCCGAAAGCCAATGGTGGTGTGATTTCTCCACTGCTGGCGAATCTCTATCTTCATTGGTTCGAGGTCATGTTTCATAACCCCAACGGCCCCGCTCATTGTGCTCAGGAGAATTGGTTCGCGTACAACCGAGTTGCCCGTCATGCCAACCGTCGCAGTCAACGTGGTTGTCGGCCACCTAGTTGTCGGTCGATCTGGCCCATCTGTATCACTACCTGGGTTTACAGAAATTGGGCAATCACAAATGACGTTGTGCGTGCCTTCTGACGACAAACTCTTTAGTCCGCCGGATGCGGGGAATCTGCACGTCCGGTGGGATGAGGGAGGCGGGCAACAACCCGCCTCTACTCTACTGCCTCTGTGATAAATCTGTTAGAGAAAACTTTTATTTGCTACTGAACTGCAACTTTCTTCTTTTTGGACACACTCCTGGCCCAGCGGCCCCAGGTGCGGAGATACTCGGGCACATTAAGTTCTCCATTTTGCCCGGTATCAAGCGCCGTAAACACTTGGCCGGCGAGGCTCTTGTTTTTGATTTTACTATTCGTACTGAATTCTTCGGCGGTCAGTTTGCCATCTTTGTTGGTGTCCATTTTCTCATAGATGGACTTGGCTTCATCGGTAATGATTCGATTCTCAATGTATTCTTTTTTCGAGACCTTTTTATCATTGTTGGAGTCCGAGGCGCGAAAGATTCCTTGTCGTGCTTGTCGCGTTAAATAGCGCCCATCTTCGATGAACTCTTTCTCAGAGTGGAAGCCATCGCGGTTGGTATCCATGAATCCGAAGATGCGCCCGTAGGATTCCAATTGACGATCCGTGACTGCATCGCGGTCTTTAGCACCGAGCATCTTAAGGATTTGCTGCGGAGTCTTGCCGCCAATCTTCTCAGGCTTCGGTTCAGCAAAAGTGAAAGAGCTACTATGCAGTACGATGATTACGGCAAGGATTAGATAAGACCGGATACTCATTGGATGATTTCCTGCGAACAATTTCACTAAAACTTCATAGAACAAACGGACTACTTCTGCAACTCACTCAGCTTCAACACATGCTCGTGCATTCGCTCGCCATCGATGGTCAGAACTTCAAACTTGACTTGGGGGTCGTCGGCTTTGGTGTCGAATGTCATTAAGCCGAAGGAGCAGGTTTTGTTGTAGCCCCATACTAGACCGGGCGTTTTCACAACCGCATGCGTATGCCTGTTGGTTAGGCGAGAACTTTCAAACTCATACAAGTCGTAGCCGTTTTCTCGCTTTGTGATACGCAAGTCAGAACGATGTCGGTCGGCACAAATCAGAAACAGCCCGTTGATGTTTTCAGTTTCAATGAAAGAAAATATCTCTTCACGTTCAGCCGGGTAACCGTCCCAAGGGTCTTTGCTACCGGGTTTGATTTTTTCTGTGAAAGGAACCGGCGAGGCGAGAACTTTGAAGGTTCCTTTGGAGTTCTTCAGCGTGTCAAACAACCACTTTTTTTGCACAGGGCCGAGCATGCTGGGGTTGTCCCCTTTTTTGTTGCGGTAGTAACGGCCATCGAGCATGATGAAGTGAACATCGCCGATGTAGAAATCATACCAGCAGCCAGGCTGTTTTTCTCCGCCGCCGTATGCTGGATTGGCCCAGTTGTTTTTGAATTCGTTCCAGACCTTGCGTTTCCAACTGGGTGTTTCAATCTCAGGGCCAGGCACACAGTCATTCTTGCCGAAGTCATGGTCGTCGTAGATCGAGAACATAGCGGTCGAGGCGGTAAAGCGTTGCCATTCAGGCCGTGACTGTCTGCGATAATAACAGTAGCGGCTGGTCAACGATTGCTCTGGTGCATCAATGTAAACATTGTCTCCCAGCATCAGCATGGCATGCGGTTTTTCTTTGCCGATGGTGTTCCACATGTATTCCCATTCAGGAATGTAACCGGCCCCGCCCCCAAACGCGATGCGAAATTTAGAAGCCGTATGTTCTTTGGGTGAGGTAGTAAAGATTGAATTCTTCGTTCGCTGGGCCTGCTTATCAATTACAATTTGATAGCGATAACGAGTGCCCGGTTTGAGACCGGTGACTTTGAGAACGGTAGCAAAGTCGGTATCCGCCGAAGTCTTGGTTGCCTGGGTTACAATTCCGGCTTCGGTTTTGAGTTCAATTTCTGATAACTTGATGTTGTCTGCAATATCTCGCGCAACACGAATTTGCACATTCGACGCCTTGGCCGTTCGCACCCAAAAGGAAGCCGAGTTGCTGGTCACGTTGCCAAGCATTGGCCCATGAATCAATTGTGGGTTGCCCGCTTTTTGTTTCCATGTTTGATAGGCATCTGTTTTGTAAAGCGGGGCCAAAATCTCACGCGGGCCAGCTACTAGACGCTCGAAGGGCATGCCGGCATCTAGTGCCGCTTTGGCGTGTGAAACACCTGCTTCTAGCTTGCCTTGTTGTAGTGCAATTAGCAATTGGAGGAAGTGGGTTTCCGCTTCGTCGGCCTCTGCTTTATCAAGCGTCTTGAGTGCCGCTTCATACTTGCCAGCAGCTACATCCCACGTTGCATTTCGCTGCGGGTCATGCTGCGCCTGGGCTGTTGTTGAAATAATCAGAACAGTTACGGAGGCAATAAAACAGGCAATGCGTTGATTCATTATGAAGCCAATTAAAGGTGATAGAAATGGAGGACCATAATAGGGAAGGGTGAGGACTATTTCTTCGGTCTCTTTTTCTTGGGTGGTTGTGGTTTGTAGGGTACAAGTGGAGCCCCGTAGTGATTCACCAGTTCGTCGGTTCTGGCCCTCAGTTGTTTGAGGACTTTTGCATAGTTTGGATCGTTGACAAAGTTTTTCAGTTCATCAGGATCGACTTGCAAGTCGTGCAGGAACTCGGCGTCTACGGTTTGGTCAAAGTAGCGAGCATATTTGTAGCGGGAGTTGCGAACGCCTTCCCAAGAGATCGTTGGGCGAAGTGTGACATGTTCAACAAACATGTCCTTACGCCATTTCTTGGGTGTTGCTCCTTGAACTAGTGGAACCAAGTTCAAGCCTTGGTAGCTCTCAGGCACATCAACACCGGCCCAAGATAAGAAGGAAACCGGCAAGTCTAAATTCATGGCCATCTGGCTAACCACTTTACCGCGACTGGATTTTGGTAAACGTGGATCGTAGACGATTAGCGGGACACGCAGTGATTCTTCGTAGTGCGACCATTTGCCTGCAAAACCACGGTCGCCCATGTAGTACCCATTGTCGGCGGTGTAAATCACGATGGTGTTATCGGCGAACCCTTGTTCCTTCACGGTTTTCAACACACGGCCTACGACATTGTCGATTCCAGAGATCATACGGAAATAAGCGCGAATGTTGGTTTGATATTTCTCTGGTGTGTCCCATCGCCAGAAGTATCGCTCACGGTTGATCGAGTCTTTTAGATACTGGGGCTGGCTTGCGAAGATGGCTGGGTCATTCAAACGTGGCGCTGGTACGTCAATATCTTCGTACATGCCATCGGTTGCTTTGGGCCAAGGGAAGTGACCTACGCCTGGCCGATGATCACGGTCTTCGGCATGCGATGCGTTGAACCATAAGTTGATACTAAATGGCTGATCTTTCGGCTGATCTTTGATAAACTCAATGGCCTTGTCTCCAATCAACTCGGTCTCATGACGCAAGCTTCCGTCTTCCTGCTTTTTGAGATAAGGATTGCGGAAGATCGGCTCGAAGACATCATAGTGATCTTTGGGTGAGAAGCCTTTGGGCATTTTGGCGTGCCACTTACCGATGTGGGCCGTACGATAACCGGCATCTCGTAGCAAGTCAGGATACAGGGCGGTCACAGCTTCAGGCTTTGCTTGGTCTGGCTTTTCGTACACTCCGAAAGAACGTGCGGTGAGCCCTGTTAAGATCGTGGTACGGCTGACCCAGCATATCGAATGACTGACGAACATATTGTCAAAGCGAACGCCTTCGGCCGCTAGTCGATCGATATTCGGTGTTTTAATAATAGGGTGCCCAGCACAACCGAGGGTGTCGAAGCGTTGATCATCGGTAAAGAAGAACAAGATATTGGGCTGTTTTTGTTCAGCGGCAAACACCGAAGGGCCTGCCAGGTTGCTAACCAACCAGCAGCACGCGGTTAATAAGAGTATTTGGCGGGAGAACAGCTTGGTTCGTAACATGGAGTCGACTCTCAGAGAGGGCTAGTAAATACCGTATTTTTGAATTCTTCTCTAGTATGATTGATTATCTGACGAGAATCCAACCCCCACAAGATTTTACATAAACTCCGTGCTTCAACCGATTTACTAACCATCAATTATCACCCATGCAAAGCTACTGCTAGCATTTCGCAAGAACCTTTTACCCGTTGGTTACGAATTGCTCTATGTGATTCTGAATTGATGGGCTATGTTTTGTGATCTTTACAAGTCAGCCGGTCATCGCCAGGAGGGCTAAACCAGTTGGTCACTTGGAAAGAATCCCGCAAGTTTCTTGTATCGCAACCGCATTGCTTTACAAGAAACGCCCCCAAGTCGCATGAGGCGACTTGACCCTGTAACGGAACCTGATCCGGAGATACCAAGAGCATGGAAGCTCGAAAAACCCTAATCGCCTTCGTGGCGATGACCGTCTCGTTATGTGCCATCCTGGAATGCCAAGCGGCCAGTTTTCGTAGCGAAAACTTCGTAGCTTCGGCCTCTGATCCAGAGTTGGCCAGACAGGTGATTCAACTTGCCGAACAATATCGCAAAGAACTTGCGCTCAAGTGGCTAGGGCATGAACTGCCTGCGTGGTCACAACCTTGCCCTATCACAGTTAATGAAGGTGGCGGAGCAGGCGGAGCAACCAGTTTTACATTCTACAATCGCGTGCCGATGAACTGGATCATGGAAATCCAAGGTTCACGTGAACGGATCTTGGATTCTGTCTTGCCACATGAAATTCTGCATACCGTGTTTGCCACACACTTCGGTCGACCGCTGCCACGCTGGGCAGATGAAGGCGCTTGCACCACGGTAGAAGATGTTTCCGAGCGAAACAAAAACACCGACATGTTGTATGAATTTCTGACAACGGATCGCGGTATTGCCTTTAATCGAATGTTTGCGATGAAAGAATATCCGGCAGATGTATTGCCGCTATATGCCCAAGGTTATTCGCTGTCTCGTTTCCTGATCGCTCAAGGTGGTGAACGCAAGTTCGTTGACTTCGTCGGCACTGGAATGGACACGAATAATTGGACCAACAGTATGTATGAACATTATGGTTTTAGAAGCCTTGGCGATCTTCAAGTCAGTTGGCTTAGTTGGGTACGCGGTGGCAGCGATCCGGCCAAGATTCAACAAGCGGCAGATGTCCTGTTGGCCTCGCATCAGGAACCTGCCGGCAGCAAAAATATCATGCGTGGCCAAAGCCCTGATGCACCCAATTCAGAAAAATCTTCTCCTGTAACGCAACCCAATCGCTTGCCTCAGACATTATCTGGCCCGCTTGTTCCGGTGAATTTGGCCACTGAGAATAATGGAACGATCAAGTCTCATGCGCCACAAACCGGAGCACCATACACCCGGCCACTCGGTGATTTTTATGCCAATGGAGGGCAAGCACCGGCTACTGCATCAAACACTCAACCTGTTACTACATCAACAGTTACTGAGTCTATTGAACCAGACAATCTGCCCAGTACCAACAGCAACAATCAGTCTCTTGGGGAACCAGTTCGCACTAGCCGGGCAGCGCCAGCCTTTTATCTGCCAGGCGGAACCTCGTTGTATCGATAGCTGATATCGGGGCCAGTAGCGTTAAATTTTGCCTAAGTGTTGGATTTTGCACAGTTAATCGCGTACACTGAGACCATAGTCTTAAGTATCAACAGACTTCTTTTGCAGTTACGCGGATAAACGATCTTATGGTGTACGGCACCAAAATCTTGATCTACCTAGCCATCGCCACACTGATGTTGCCTGCATCAGTTCGTGTTGGTTGTTGCTGTGATAACCAGATCGAGTCGACCGAACAGGCAGCTGAATCACAAGCCTGTCCTCACTGTGTGAAGGCAAATTCGTTCAACACTTCAGCTTCATCAGACGAAACGATTAATCACGATTGCCGTTGTCAGTCGCAGCCTGATCGAACCGTTTTAATCGCCAGTTCTCCAGGTAATAAAGACCAAAATCAAACAGCAGCGGCTTGGAATATGAACGATAGCCTGACTGGTATCAATCACAAGCTCCCCGCTTCTTTCGCTCAACACTCGCCCCAGGGTCACTCGCCTGGTGTGCTTCAATCGATCTTATGCCGCTGGACAACTTGATTGTAAAAACTCAGGATTGTCATTTCTTTGCGTTACTATAATTTACCTCTCCCAATCAAAAGTAAACTTGCATATCGCACCATCTTTTGATTTCATTTCACTCCTTTGAAAGGATCTTTTTTATGAAACATTTCACTAAAATTGCCATGCTTGTGGCTGTCGCTTCGTTTTTGGCATTAGGCGCCATTGCTGAAGAGAAAGCCAAAAAAGTTAAGCCTACTTGCCCTGTCTCAGGCAAAGCTTGTAGCAAAGAATTTGCAGTTGATTACAAAGGCGGACAAACTTTCTTCTGCTGCCCTAACTGCCCAAAAGCGTTTGAAAAAGACACGGCCAAGTTTGCTGCCAAAGCCAATCATCAATTGGTACTAACCAAACAGGCCAAGCAAGCTAAATGCCCTTTGACTGGTCGCAAAGCAACAAAGATTTCGCCGTTAAAGTTGTAGGCGTAGATGTTGCTCTTTGCTGCAAGAATTGCAAAGGAAAAGTCGAGAAATCGGAAGATGCCCTCGCATTAGTATTCGCCGATAAAACATTCGACAAAGGCTATGTTATCGCTAAGAAAAAAGCCAAGTAGTCTTTGTGTAATCGATACTACTTAAACTTCAGATAAAACGCTGTGATGGGTACACACCTGTCATGGCGTTTTTTTAATTGAAGTCTAGCACATTTCCAACATTCTCTTGGGTGGCATCAGAGGTTACACCGGTCTAGCAATTTATCGAACTTAGATTTGTTCACAGAAAAGAGTGCTTTGGGTGATTGAGACGAAGGGGGATCGAATCGGTCAATCACTTCTGATGAAGTAATCAACGCGCTTCAAATTCGTCTCAACCACCCAAGGGCAGCTCTATCGATTGGGGATCAAGGCCAAGAGATGTGCCTAAAATCCACCGGGAGGTATGATTCGTTTTAGAAATACAACGCTATTCTTGCGTCACTTTTTCTTCTGATACTTGCTGGGGCGTGCGCCGTCTGCGACGTTTGGGCTTGGCATCTCCCCACTCTTTGGTCAAGGTCTCAAAGACTTCAGGCGACTCATAGCGGATGATGTTCTTGCCTTCGGGAATAGGGCCAATCAGTCCTCGAAAAACAGGCATTCCACGCAAGTCTAAATCAGTGCTGCAATCTTCCGTGCCAACTTGCACGTGCATTTTGATTAGGGGTTCGGCGGTGTCATAGTCTTTAATTTTCAATTCACCGTTACTAGCACGTGTTACAATTCGAAAGGTATCTTTTTTTGCCATCGACAATTCCTCTATCTCTGATCGCGGGGGGAGCGAGTTCGGGATTCTAGCTAACTAGTCTACTAAAGCTTATCGGGCAACCTGCTAGCATGATTAAATCTTTTCTCTGCAAGTGCTCACAGCAAGTCTGAAACGCACAAACCGCACTGCCGGTATTATAAGATGGGCCTGCATATCAAGAGCTAAAGTCTACCGATTGATCGGTAATATACAGTTTGTAGCAGGCAGTTTAACGATCAATCCGAATCCCCGGCGAACCTTATCACGTGGACCGATGTCAATTTAGAAGTTGCGACTTCTACTTCGAGTAGGATAGAAACCACCCAACTCACGTCTAGGGTTGTCTATTCTGACTCGCAAGGTAGACTAACAGGGCGTTAATAAACCGCTGGAGGATATGCGAACTGGCTAGCAGCCTGACTCGAAATCAGGTGCCGGGTAACTGGTTGAGGGTTCGAATCCCTTGTCCTCCGCTAAGTGAGCATCTAGTGAAATCATTGGATGCTTTTTTTCTGCGCTGGCTGGGATCTGATTTCAATCGCAAAATCGAGTCGCTGGCACTGCTTATAGCGAATTACTGGCCTCTTTTCGCTTTTTCAAAGCTTCTTAAAGTTCACAAAGAAACAGTCATCTAGCAGCTTCCATGCCGACTCTGGCTCGGCTAGAATGGGGAGTTCATTCCAACATCCTTTTCAATGCTTCAATCCTGGATAAATTCCGCGGAGGGTACCTGATGTCAGCTTTTCCTCGTCTCTGTATTATGATGTTTCTCCAATTCTTTATTTGGGGAGCCTGGTATGCGACGCCTTATTTATATTTAGGAAAGATTGGATTTAAACCTTCGGACGTTGGATGGACGTATTCAGTAGGGCCGATTGCAGGAATGATCTCACCATTTTTGGTAGGGATTTTTGCTGACCGGTTTTTTGCTACAGAAAAGGTTTTAGGAGTCTTACACATCCTTGGTGGCATATTTATGTTTTATGCCGCTATGACGATGAATGTCGATCACGCAAATTTAACACCAGAACAAATGCCTTCTGCTGGAATGATTAACCTGATCTTCTTTGGGTACATGCTTTGCTATTTTCCAACATTGTCACTTACTAACACGTTGGCACTGCACACCATGACAAACCCTGAGAAGGAGTTTCCACCGATTCGTGTGTTTGGCACCATTGGTTGGATTGCAGCCGGAGCGTTGGTGAGCTACCAACTGTGGGATGCATCGCTTAATATGTTTTTCTTAGCTGCTGGTGCTTCGATTCTGATGGGTGTCTATTGCTTCACACTGCCTCACACACCACCTCCTTCCGCTGGTAAAGAAGTTAAACTCAGGGAGCTAATGGGTGTCGATGCGTGGAGTATGCTTGGCAATAAATCATTTTTGACGTTTATTGTTTGTTCATTCCTCGTCTGCATTCCTCTCGCATTCTATTATCAACTCACCTCAAAGTTTATTGATGCATCAGGAATTGCAAGCCCCGCTTTTAAGATGACCTTTGGTCAGATCTCTGAAATCTTATTTATGATTCTGATGCCGTTCTTGTTTGTTCGGTTAGGGGTGAAGAAGATGTTGATGATCGGTATTGCTGCCTGGGTTCTACGTTACACACTATTCTCGTTCGCTTCTTCAGATGGATCTTTCTGGATCGTAATGCTTGGAGTGGTATTGCATGGTATCTGTTATGACTTCTTCTTTGTCACCGGACAAATCTACACGGATAAGATGGCGAAGCCTGAATTTCGCGGGCAGGCTCAAGGGTTGCTCGTGCTATTTACACTTGGCTTAGGAATGTTTGTTGGTGCCCAAGTTACGGGATTCACTGAAGGCATTTTGACTGATAAGAGTTCAGCAACACTTGAAGAAGAGGCAGAGGAAGTTGGAACCGAAATCATCGCTTTAGAAAAGAGCATTGTCGACGAAACTGCGGACAGCGATGTTAAAACTAAATTGACGTCTATACGGGCAAAACAATCGGCTCTTTTACTCCAAGCCCAAAGTCAGAAAGAGCATGAAGAGCAAGTGGAAAAGGTTGAGGCAGAGATCGCTGCTTTAGAAAATAACAGTGACAAAAATGCCGTAGGAGTTGATCTCGCCGCCAAGCGGAAAGAACGATCCAGACTTCTGCTCCCAGAGAAAAACTGGAAATGGCTCTGGGGTATCCCAGCAATCTTTGCCGCAATCGTTTTAGTCATCTTTGCCGTGTTATTTAAAGATGACTCAACCAGCGGAAATGATGGTGCTAAGGATGAACCCGATGCGGATTCTGCTAGTTCTGATGCTGAATCAGATAGCACGGATGCAGAACCAGAGGCTTCGTCAGAAGCGAACGCTTAGAAGAGAGACGGGTAACATCAACCCCGTCTGATATTATCGAACAACTCAGGGCACGATGCGAATGGCATCGTGCCCTTGTTGTTTTGGGGTTACGTCTTATAAACACCGTGTGTCAGCAATGACGATTCCGGTGTTAATCGTGCTTCCTAATCCTTTTCCAGGCTCACGCAAAGAATCTCTTTATCATTCCGGGCAAACACATGTTTGTCTGCAAAAGCTGGGTGAGCCCAGCAGACGCCGCCGCGGCGAGAGAGTTGAGCATCGGTCGGTTCGATTAGCTTGGCACGGTCGATTTCTTCAAAACCAGCAGGCGATAGTTTGGCGATGATCAGTTCGCCCCGTTCATTGAATAAAAAGTATCGATCTCCGTTTTTCACAAAGTGGATATTGCTCCAACGGGCCTTGGGGGTCGCGGTTTGATCTTCCCAGATGCGTTTTCCATCTTTGGCATCCAAGCAGCGAAGTTCGCCGTAGCTGTCGGCTCCATAAATGTGGTCTTTCTCGAACACTGGGGTACTGATAATTGAATGTAACGCCAGGGTGTTGCGTTCGTCAAAACCACTGATTTGCCACAGCTTTTCATAGCCGATTTCATCTTGCTTGAGACCTAGCATTAAGGAGCCATCGTAGAACGAGGTGAAAAATACTCGATTGCCGGAAACCGTTGGCGTGGCGATTCCAATCGGCATATTCTTGGGTGCCCAAGGAAATCGCCAATAGACTTTCCCGTTTTTTGGATTCAATCCGGCCACACTGTCACCGGTCCAACACAAGACAACTGGCTTGCCCGCTTGCTCAACTAAGATCGGGGCTGCGTACCCTGCGCGGTCGTTTAAAGCTTTCCATTCGTCTTCGCCACTCTTCTTATCTAGGGCCACCACACAGGCGTTATTTTTTCCACTGATGATTAGAATCACCAAGTCTTTATAGATCAAAGGGCTGGCCGCGATTCCCCAGCCGGGCATTCTGATATCGAAGTCTTTATTCAAATCGCGTTTCCAAAGGATCGTGCCTGAAGTGGCGTCAAAACAGTGCATGTCGCCCATCGTGCCGATGACATACGCCCGCTTGTCGTCAATGGTCACGCTGGCTCGGGGCCCAGCCTGATAACCGACCCCAACATAAGGGCAATCATATTCATGGCTCCAAATTTTAGTGCCAGACTTCGCATCGAAGCAGTGAACGCGTTCAACCTGTTTGGGTTCAACTAAGCGGTCAGTTATATACACGTATCCGTCTGCCACAGTCGGTCCACTGTAGCCTGAACCGATCGGCATTCGCCAAACAGGTTCCAATTGTTCATCTTCAAACTCGGTGACAATTCCTTCTTCGTGCCAAACCCCATCACGGTTTTCGCCCCGCCATTGGGGCCAGTCATCGGCGTTTAGTTGAGCAGTCACAGAGAAAATCAGCAGTAATATCCAAAGGCGTAACATCATTTCAGTTCCTTGAAAAACAGCGGGCAGGTAAGTGAATTTGGAGATGATTATACCAATTTAAGCACAAAAAGCCTTCATCCAATTGATGTTGAAGTAAGGAAATCACGCACGATTTTGAATAAAATTAGAGGTTAGCATGCTAGATCGTTGGTTCTGGATGTCAGCAACCTTATTTCGACCTATACTTAGATGTTAAATTATCAAGATTTCTCACTCTGGTGAACTGCTCACCGATCTTCGTTCGGAGACCTAAACTGTGACTCGATTTGCTTTGATTCTGGCTGCTTTGATCTGCGGCAGTTCTGCTGTTTCAGCCGATAAACCTGTAGCCCCAAAAACATCCCCCACACCCAAGGTCACCGTTTATACTGGCGCCAAGATTTTGACCGCAGCAGGCAAGGTATATGACCCTGGCACGATGATCGTTGCTGGCGGAAAGATCAAGGAGATCGGCCCCGCATCGAAGATTAAAGTACCCAAAGATGCTAAGACAATTGATCTGAAAGGCCGCGTAATCATTCCAGGCTTGGTCGACTCGCATTCGCATATCGGCGTGGCCGGAAGAGCGGGTGGCGACAGTGACACCAACGAAGGAACTGGCCCAGTACAAGCGATTGTTCGCGCATTGGATTCGATCAACCCGTTTGACCCGAGTATTCGTATGGCAACCGCCGGTGGAATTACGACCGCCAACATCATGCCGGGCAGTGCTAATGTAATTGGTGGGCAAACCTTGTATCTCAAACTGCATGGGCACAGTGTTGACTCAATGTTCTTAGGAACACCTGACAACTTGGGCGGCTTGAAAATGGCCAATGGAGAAAACCCTAAACGATCCTACGGTTCACGCGGTCAAGCACCTGCCACACGAATGAAGATTGCTTCGCTACAACGCAGTGAATACATCAAGGCCCAAGAGTATAAACGCAAATGGGACGAATACCGCGAGAAACTTAGCAAAGCGGAAGAAGCAATCCCGCCAGCGATTGATTTGGGCATGGAGCCATTGGTTGAAGTCTTGGAACATCGCCGCACGGTCCATTTTCACACGCATCGGGCCGATGATATTCTGACTGTACTTCGTTTGAAAAAAGAGTTTGGCTTTGACCTAGTCATTCAACATGGCACCGAAACCTATAAAGTTCTGAAAGAAGTGGCAGCGGCTGGCGTGCCAGTATCGTTGACCATTGTTGATAGCCCTGGCGGAAAAGCAGAAGTGGTCGACTGGCTCGACGAAGCTGGTGCCATAATGCACAAGGCGGGCATCAAAGTTTTGGTGAACACCGATGACCCTGTGACCGAGAGTCGGTTCTTTCTTCGTACCGCAGCCACCGCAGTGCGAGGCGGATTACCAGAAGACGAAGCGTTGAAGGCTGTCACACTTTACTCGGCCGAGGCGATGAAATTAGATCACCGCATCGGTTCGCTTGAAAAAGGAAAAGACGCTGACTTTGTGGTGCTCAGCGGGGCCCCGTTTAGTGTTTATACGCTTGTTTTGCAAACCTATATTGAAGGCCGTAAAGTCTTTGATACGAACAAGCCGCTGGATCGATCTTATCAAACCGGTGGCTTTCGACTGGCAGGTTCAGGCGAACCACTGCCCAAAGCAAAGCCGATTGCACATAATCCGATCAACGTCAAAGCACCCGCATTGCCAGGAAACGCGAAGTCAAGAAAATCGAAAACGAGCACCAAAGATTTGGTCGTGTTAGCAGGCCGCGTCTATCCGGTTTCGTCTGATCCAATCGACGATGGCGTGGTCCATGTACAAGACGGCAAGATCGTACATGTTGGGCCTCGTAAAGGATTCAAAATTCCGCCCAAAGCCAAAGTGGTATCCGCAGCAGTCGTTACACCCGGTTTGATCGATGCTTACAGTGTCGTTCCCTTGAACGGCATCTATAACATTCCAGCCGATCAAGACGCCAATGAAACCAGCGGCGTGGTTCAGAGCGATTTACGCGTACTCGATGGCTTCAACCCGAACGAACCGCTACTTCGTTATTTACTGCAAAACGGGGTGACGGTAATTCATGCTTGCCCTGGTCAACGAAATGTTATTGCGGGGCAGTCTGGCGTGTTTCGCACGTATGGGCACGCGGCCGACAGCATGGTGATACGGTTTCCACAGGCCATGGTCTTCAACTTAGGGAACTCCTCAAAAGGAAAAGGCTCTCGAACAAATACACGTATGGGCGTAGTGGCCACGATTCGAGAAAAGCTAACGGCGGCGGTCAATTATCAGCGAGAACAAGCAGAGAAAGATGAGAACGAAGGCACCAAGATCGATTTAGCCAAAGATCCGCTAGTGGCAATGTTAAATCAAGAGATGAAAGCCCTGTTTGTGGCCCATCAAGCCAACGATATTCAAACGGCCATGCGATTGATTGATGACTATAAACTGGATGGTCAACTAGGAATGGGGACCGAAGCCTTTCGTATCATCGATCAAGTAAAGCAAGCGAAACTACCCATCCTCTTGCATCCGACCATGCAAAAAAGCATGAGCATGGAAAAGGCGAATACCTTTACCGGACAAGCGGCCTTTCTAGCATCGAAAAATGTACCATTCGCGTTTTGCAGTTCTTACGAAGGTTACGTGCCGAAGACCCGTGTGATTCGTTTTGAAGCAGCCATGGCTGCCGCACATGGGCTAGGGTTCAAGCAAGCGTTGCAAGCGATGACGCTGGATGCGGCCAAGATACTTGAAATAGATGAACACTATGGCAGTTTGGAGGTCAACAAAACGGCCGACTTGGTGCTGTACAATGGAGACCCGCTAGAGCATGCAACGCTAACCACGCATGTGATTGTGGATGGCAAGGTCGTGTTTGATCGCAGTGCGGCCCCACTGGTTCCGCTAATGCAACGACTTTATTGGAACACCTCAGAAAGCGGTTGTTGCTTGAGTTTTTGAGGAAGAAGTTTTAGTATTTCAATTGCAGACAGCCGCTGAATCTATTAGGATGAATGCCGCACAGATTCGGTGCCTCATTACTCATGCAGCGAGCCGTTTGCCATGATCAACCCTGCCAACGAAAATTCATCAGCCTCGAAACCAGGCAGGCATAGTGTGCTGGTCGATGGCTCGCGTCTCAAACAATTTCGCAATCAGCGTGGACTCACCCAAGACGAAGCGGCAAAAGCCATTGGCTATTCAACACGATTGATCCGCAAAGCCGAACGAAATGGGCCGCTTGACCCTCGTACCTTGCGCGACTTTGTGGAATTCTTTTCGACCGCTTCGGCACCAGTCGAATATCACGAACTTGCCGTTCAAGAGATCAATGATGAGCCCGAATTAGCGGTACGAGAAATCTTTCACCGGGCCTTCATCGAACAAGACTTGACAGTTATCGATGAATATTTCGCGCCGGACGTCAAACATGTTTCCGATGGCATTGAGCGAATCGGCATCGAGGTCATTCGTCAACGAATGCAGACCATCTTGTCTTCATTTTCGGAGATGGAATTTACGGTCAATCAATTAGTGGTTCAAGAACCCTGGCGGATTTGCAACTGGTCATCCCGCGCAGTTCACACCGCTGAATTTATGGGAATAGCGGCTACAAATCTTCGAATCACAATCAATGGAACCTCATGGTTCCACTTTGAACAGGGCAAATGTGTGGAATTACGCGACTATACCGAGATGCAGAATCTGATGAACCAACTGTTGGGCAAACCGACAGAACCTCTTTAAGTTGTAAATATATCTCAGTCTCAGATACTTGCAGTTCTCTGATCCACCTGCGAAAATCATTGCACGACTTCTCACTCCTCTAAGGAGGCGGTTTTCCAAGAGAATGTAGAGGAACTCCAACAGCGAGAGATTAAATCATGCTGGAAGAGTTCCAACTTTCATTCGGAGACATAAGCAAATGGACGAAGCCATGAATTCAGCAGAGCAAGACGTGCCACTTCAAACCGCTGCGCCCAGCCTGCCGCAGTTCAGCATTGCGGACCTGATAATTTGGACGGCCTGTGTGGCCTTGAGCATGAGCCTGCTTAGGTTGCTACCGAGCCAGGAACGATTTTCGCTCTTCAATTTCTATGATGTTCTTCATCTAGGCTATGCCATTTATTATGGTGTCATCTTGGCCTTGATTATTCATTGGTTGCGTTATCAAAGAGTCTGGCGGGGGTATGAGAAATCGATGCCAGGCCACTATTTTATTCTCTTGCCCATTACGCTCTTATCGATGTCTGAGTTTAGTGAGTCGCTTCACTTTTTGTTACAGCCGCCTGGCAAGTTGAATATAGGGCCCTCAATTCATCTATTAACTGCATCACTTGTGCCCGCCCATCTTTACTACATGTGGAAACGCCTTCATCCAGATCGATGGTCCATCGTGGTCCTAATTGGGTTGTTAATGTATGCCTGGATTATTCTGTTAAGATTGATTGACTTTGCGGCGCTTGCAGTCCCTGGTTTCTACTTTTCGTTTCATCTTTTTAATCTTGAATCATTAGGAACTGATTTATTAATTTCCGCCGCGTTTGTTAGCACTCTAGCAATCTTGATTTCAGATATCAAAAACAAAGTTCCGCGCGATTGGCTTCACTCGGTCAGTGTTTGTTGTCTCTTGATTTTCAATGCGGTTTGGTTAATAGACAGGGTTTGGCAATCGTACTATTATTTCTTGGCGAGTATCTATGAACAATCCTTTTGAATCACCCGAGATCGACTTAGTGCCGTCTGAAATACCGGTTGCGCCCAGCACACCGAAGTTGAGTATTGCCGACTTGATGATTTGGACGGCCTGTGTGGCGGTGCTACTAACCTACCATCAATTTTTAAGACGCTTTGAAGAGGCCGATTCAGCAGTAAATGCGTTCCTGTTTTTTCATATTGGCAATGCCATACTTTGGGGCACTAGCCTAGCGGCCAGCATCCACTGGATCCGAAATTACAAGGCCTGGCTTGCTGCTGGAAAAATGGAATCCGGCCACATATTGGTTGGCCTAGTTCTCTCATCATCCATCTTTGTTTCGTTTATGTATGGCGTAGAACTGTTCTTAGTTCATGGTGCGGATCTCTCTCGGAACAGCTTTTACGCCATCTTCTATCTTTTTCATAATTTGGTTCTTCTAGGCATGATTTCGATTGCACTATTCTTGATAAGAAATGATCACTGGATTTTTTGCTTATTGCCCTGGATGCTAATAAAATGCTGGAACTGTGTGATCCAATTGAATCAACTCCTCGGGCTGAGACTTGAAACTCTTTCCCTCAACTCTCCCATTTTTTTATATTACGCTGGACCACTCATTCTCGCATCTTTAGGACTCCTAATTTCAATTGGATTTCTGTTCTTCGCAGGATTTGAGAACCGAAGACGAGACTGGCTTCATTGGGTAGGCACATTTTGTTTGCTTGGGATTTACGTTTCGATACTCGGATCCTATTCGCTCAGCTTGCAGTGGTATTTATCACAATAACCAGAATTCTAATCATCGAACACAAATGAACAATCCACTTGATTCAACGATGCCTGAAGACAACGATTGCGAGCAAGCAATTGCGCCTAGCGTGCCGAAGTTGAGCATTGCGGACTTGATGATTTGGACCGCGTGTGTGGCGGTGATTATTACTTACTTTCAATTCCTCTATAGCCTTGAACCGTATACATCACAAGCAAGTGTCCATAAGTTTACGTCCATGGGCTATGCGATGGTCTGGGGAACTGCTACTGCATGTGGTGTTAGTTGGCTACGCAACCGGCGTGCCTGGTTGTCTAGCGGCAAACTAGAACTAGGTCATTATTGTATTATGTTGATCAATATAATATCGATTAGTTCCGCTAGTTTCTCTTTGATTACCGCTTCGCTCTTCCGCGATATGAGTGGGTCTGGCTACCAGTTTTTTGCACTAGTCAATTTATTTTTCCTTCTGCTGATTCTAGCAATAAGGACAGTATTTATTGTCCTGACCCTCAAAAGACGATGGTTTCTTTGCCTATTGCCTTGGCCGATGATGACGTGCTGGAAGATCGTTCTGTATTTTCTGTATTTACTCCCGTGGCTAGGCTTCGGTGATATTTCCATGCTCAACGGAAACTATGTCTTTCTGTATCATCTAGGCCCGGGAGTTTTGTCACTCATCGGTGCATTGATCACCATGGTATTTATGACTACCAGCGTTCTAGGTAAAACCAAACGAGATTGGTTACACTGGGTCGGCATCAGTTGCTTGCTTGGTAGCTACCTATTGGGCATCGTTTCAAGTGCCTGGATTATATTCATCTAAATCAACAATAACACTTCCTATTTCCCTGACCGTATTGGCACTCAATGGACCACGATCAAGACATCGTAAAACCTGATATCGAGGAAAATGTTCAAGCCGGGATAACCAGTACGCCTAAGCTAACCATCGCCGACCTCATGATATGGACCGCGTGTATTGCAGCTTACATGGGTATCTATCATTTGATTGCGTTGAGCACGGATGAGCTTTCTGCGGATACAACGAAGCAGTTGATTCAACTCGGCTTTGCTTTGTCTTGCGGAACAGCGACCGCCGGGGTAATTGCGATTTGGAAGCATCCCACCGCGACGATTGCTCAATTATCTGTCGAGCCAGGCGTGACCTTGTTGTTCACGATTGCTGTAGCTGGGTTGATCTCTGTGGTTGCCTATTGCTGCGAAACCAGAATCAACTCTTGGGATGGATCTTATATCAACTTGGCCCTGCTGGTCAATTTTATTAAGACATTGGCAATCATCATTTTCATTGCCAAGGCGTTGTTACACATCGCAGGCTCTCGCTGGCATTTCATGTTGTACCCTTGGCTCTTCTATCATGTCCACAATCTGCTGGCACTTTCGAGCTACGTGTTCTCAATCGATATTTTTGATGAGATCTTACCAATCCAACTGATTGTTTCGATGATTGGATCAATTACTGTTGCTGCACTGCTGGTGGTTGATCCTTTAGATGAGCCAAACTTAACGTGGCTTCATCGAACTGGAACGGTCTGTCTGTTGGGGATTTACATAACTGAATTTTCTGCCGTACTCTATAAGATTTCGCTTAATTATTAATACACGGGTAGCCCAGTTTGCTCAGTCTGAAGACTCTGGCACTTCCGGCTCCTCAAGCTGCACCAAGCCTGAATTACTGCGGCGGAGTTGTCCGCAGGCGGCGTTGATTTTGTCGCCTTTGCGGTGGCGGAATTTTACGGTGATGCCGGCGTCTTCTAGAATACGCCGGAAATCGTGTTGGGCATTGTTCGATGGCGTTTTATACGGAAGTCCTTCCACCGGATTGTAAGGAATCACGTTGAGCATCGCTTGCCGGTTCTTCAACAGTTGTGCCAGTTGCCGGGCATGCTCAGGTCGATCATTCACCTTGTAGAGCAGTACATATTCAAATGTGAGTTGACGCCCAGAGACTTCAAAGTAATGGTCCGAGGCGGTCAAGATTTGATCGATGCCAATATTTTTGTTGATCGGCACAATCTCATTGCGTAGTTCATCGTTCGGGGCATGCAGTGAAACGGCCAAGTTATAGCGGGCATTGATTTCGCTTAACTTATCAATCGCCGTGGGTAAGCCGACCGTGGAGATCGTGATTCTGCGAGCACCAATTCCCAGCCCATCAGGTGAGCAGGCAAAGTCTAATGCTGGCAGCAGGGAATCAATATTTGCCAGCGGTTCGCCCATGCCCATCACTACGATATGACTTAGCCGTTGGTCTTCAGGCAACAGGCGTTGTAGTAACAACATTTGCTCAATGATTTCGCCGGTGGTCAGGTTGCGGTCAACGCCATCTAATCCGCTGGCGCAAAACACGCAGCCCATCGCGCAACCAACTTGGGTGCTAATGCAGATGGTGATGCGATGTCCGTCTCGCAGCAGCACGCATTCGATTTGACCACCATCAGCCAATTGCAGCAAGATTTTTTCGGTGCCATCTTCGGCTTGGGTATGTTTGACAACTTGCGATGTCCAGAGCTGGGTCTGCTTTGTCAGTTCTTCGCGAAACTTTTTCGGCAAATTGCTCATTTCGTCAAATCCACCAGCCCGCGAGGCAACTACCCATTGCCGAAGCTGGGCGGCCCTATAAGTAGGCTGGCCGCAGTTTTTGGTAAGCGTTTTTAGTGCGTCTTCTTCGAGATGGTCGAGTAAATGGATCAACGTAGACTGGCCTTTGATTGTTGGCTTTTTGAGGTAATTGGAGACATAAAGCTCCGAAATATGTGCGAAACTGCCCAATTTACCGGTCATGGCAAATTCTGGGCGAATCCGATATAATTGCGGGCTTACTAGTCACTTAGGTCAGGCCATAGCAGCGGAATGACTAAATGCTGAGTAAAATCAACTAGTAAAATAAATAATGCGATTCCAGCTTCTACGACTTCCGGCTATATCGATTCTCTTTCACTATAGCAAATCTTTCGTAGATACGGATCAAATCCACCTCCTTTTACGCAAACAAGATATTACCATGGCCCGAAAAGTCGTTAGTCGCAAAGAGTTACGAGCAGAAGCAGAAGCTGCTGAGGCTGCCGAATCTAAAGTTAAAAAGAAAAAGGCCAAGCGGAAATCCCGTAAGAAAAAGGTAACCGAAGTACGCATTAAGCTGTTCTGGGGCGTCTTCAATCAGTCGATGAAACGGGTTGCCTTGTTTGAATTTGATCAAAAGAAAGAGGCCGAGAAAAAGGCCAAAGATCTGAGCAAAGCTGGTAAACCGCCTCATTTCATCCAAAAAGTCAAAGAAACTATCGAAGAAGTGATCGATTAAGTCTGGGCTTGCACTCGGTAGAATCACTCTCCTTTTCATCTCCTCTGCACGTTTTGTTTGATACTGCGCGCTAACTGGGGATGTCTCTGGAGAGCCTGGCGGAAGAAACGTGGCTATTCTCCAGCTTGCCTCTATTTAAGCTACGCCGACTTACGCTGCTCTTGCTGGCGTCTCAAAAAGTGAGGGCCTTTGAGGGTGTGAGTGGAATGGATTGTCGTTTGTTGAAAGCCGGGAAAACAGGCCACCGTGTCGACTACGCGGCGTTGTTCCTGTTCGGTCAGTTCAGGGAAGATTGGTAAGTTCAGCACTTCTGCGGCGGCCTGTTCGGTTTCAGGCAAGGTGCTAGAGTCGACATTCAAGTACGCAAAACATTCTTGTTGATGCAGGGGCACAGGGTAATAGATTTCGCTGCCGATTTGCTTGTCGGCCAAATGTTGTTTCAAAGCATCACGTTGGCCATTGGGAACTCGCACGGTGTACTGATTCCAAATGTGTGTTTTTCCTGGGGCCGTTTTGGGCAAACCTAATACAGTATCGAGCCCGCACTCGGCGAACATCTCATGGTAGCGGGCCGCATTGGCTTGTCGCATGCTGGTCCACCGGGGCATGTGGGCCAATTTTACATTGAGGGCCGCAGCTTGCAACGTATCCAAACGGCTGTTGATGCCGATGATTTGATGATAATACCGAGGGGCCATGCCGTGGCCTCGAAGTAATTTCAGTTTGTCTGCCAGGGCTTCATCCGAGGTGACCAGCATTCCGCCATCGCCCATGCCGCCCAAGTTTTTCGTTGGATAAAAACTGACACAACCGATATCGCCTTGCGAACAAGCACGCTGCCCTTGGTGTTCGGAAAAAATTGATTGGGCCGCATCTTCGATAACTTTTAGGTTATGCGTATCAGCGATAGCGATAATTTCTGTGATGTCGGCACATTGGCCAAATAGATGAACGGGAATGATGGCCTTAGTGTTGGGCGTGATGGCCGCTTCGATCAAACTGGCATCTAGATTGAAGGTCTCCGGCTCAATATCAACAAATACTGGCGTAGCGCCTAAACGCGTCACGGCACTTGCGGTGGCAAAGAACGTAAAACTCGGCACGATGACTTCATCGCCTGGCCCAATGTCAAACGCCATTAAACTCAGCAGCAGGGCATCGCTGCCAGATGCACAACCGATTCCGAATTTGGCCTGACAGATTTCGGCCATGCTCTCTTCAAGCTGAAAAACATCAGGGCCAAACAGAAAGCGACCGGAGTCGACCACTTTTTCAAAAGCGGCCATGATTTCTGCTTTTAGAGGATTATTTCCACGGCTGATATCCAACAAAGGAACAGGCATCTCACTCGGACTATTGTCTTGTGATTTCGGTTCCTGGGTCTGCCCCGACATCGTCATTCCTCCCTGAAAGCATCTCATGGTCTATAGGTAAGGGTTGATTCTCTTCCTTGAAACTCAACCACTTTGCGACCAATAGATTAGGGCGAACCGCAATCTGGGTCAAGATCGACCGAACCAGAACCTGAGTGAAGCAGACAATTTACGAAGTATTTCATCCGAACAAGCTCGGAACCTGACAGAGACAACCATTTTCATGCTAGCAGTGCTTCTATTGGCAAGTGGAATCTACGGAACTTCGGTTTAAAGCGTGTTCAATTTCACCATGCCAAACGCATTTAACAACGATTTTCACACAATCTCAAGCGCGAAACCCTTGTTCCTCCGCGTGAAAATATTTTTAGCCAAACCACAAAAGTGTAAACCATGCAACTGTTTTTGTTGCAGACGTTTTTAATCTAGCCACAGAGGACACAGAGAAGAATCTCAATTCAAACTCTCTGTGTTTAAATTTTTTTCTTCCTTCTTCTTCTCCTCCGTCTCCGCGACTCTGCGCGAGCCCCTTCTTTTTCTTTGTGTCTTCGTGCCTTCGTGTGAGATTTTTTCTTTTCTTTTTTGCAAACCGCCCGTGGTGTACATTCCTTTGTCATACTAACTTTTCTGAATTGTACTTTTGTTAGGCGAAGTTTTGGGGATCGGCCCTGGGACTTAGCCGTTTGGGAAAAATGTTTCATTTTAACTT
>NVWB01000205.1 GCA_002733575.1 Blastopirellula sp.
TGTTGCTATCACGGCTGATATCATCCGCAGCCGGATTCAGATCATTCAGCACCACGCCTGCCACTTCTAAGCCTTCGGCGAAGGCAGACGCGGTAATCAATGTTTGCAGGGTTTCATTGATTACGCCCAATCGATTGGCGGCCACCACGATCATCGGGTAGCCTAAATCAAGGGCCAAGTCGGCCACATATTCGTCGTCAGAAATCGGCGACATCAGCCCACCGGCCCCTTCCACAATCACCACATCACACTTGCCAGCCCAAGCTTCAATACCGGTGCGAAGCAGTTTGGCGTCTAACTCTTTTCCTTCAGCCCGAGCCGCCAAATGCGGAGCCAACGGAGCCTCGAACATCTGCGGGCAAATTTGCTTGACCGTGCCAGGGTTCCCAGCCGCCGCCCGCAATGCTTCGACATCTTCCGAAACCAAACGGCCATCCACTTTCTGACATCCGCTAGCAGCCGGCTTATAAACGCCCACCTTTTTGCCAGCTGCGACCAACTGCTTGACAATCAACGCGGCCACAAAAGTCTTGCCAACTTCGGTATTATTACCAGTAACAAACAATCCGATTGGTGGTTTTTTCATGATGATGGTTTTGGTGGAATTTTGTAGAAATTGTGAATCGAAACAAAAAAGAAAGAGACTAGATATTGCGTCTTTTCTTTCTTAGTTTTCTTCGTTCAATGTTTTTTAACTCAATCAATTTATCGATAGATTCTAAACGTGTAAAGTCATTGGCATCGCCGAAAGGCTCAAACTCTGATGAAAGCCAATAAAGCGGATATTGATCTTTCTTGCTCTCCATGAGCCTCTTAATCAAATCGCCAAATGATTTTGCGATGATTGGATTCCTCCCAGCGTGTCCCTGAGTTTCATTGTCATAGATACAAATTGGAGAAAATAAATCTTCCGACCACAATTCACGCAGAGTCTCATCTTCTAGTATTAACTTTAAGTATTGATCTAAGTTGATCGCCAAATGTTGATCGTCAGGCAAATCTGCAAATCGATACCAAGTACGCCCTTTGACATCCTGACTAGAATCTTGTTCTTCACCCCAATCGACTGTCTCTATTTTATCTACGCTGATAATTTCTAAGAAGTTATTGTCACTCGATAGTTTTAGACGCGCTTCTTTGAATTCATAATAAAAGCGTTCTATATCAAAGGGCAATTTCAATCCCGATGGCAATACTCTTAAATTATTGGTTTTTTGAGTACTATCTAGTTTCCTTTCAACTGGAGGATGAAGAGTGATCTCAAAATGATCTTTAACCTCATTAATGAATTTATCAGCACCTTGTCCTTCTCGTATTGCCCAACCAGCAATGGGCTCTAATGCAAGAGTTTCTTTATCTTGTACGACACCAACTAACCCACCAATTGCTTCCATGCTCCGTTTGGTCCCGCTTGGCATATCGATCCATTCAAACGGAACTTGGGAAAGACCGCTTGGTGCTAAAAAGGTTTGAAATCCTTCTCCTGTAGTAAAAATTGGATTTATTTCTGTACAAGGCCCACTGACATAGGCACGAAGGTAAGGAAACAGTTTCGCCACCCATCCATTGATGAAGTCGCCCCCATACGCATCTTCTAACTTACAAATGTTTTTCCAGTGATTCAGATCAATCTCTCCCTTAGATGCTTTGACAAACTGCTGTACTATCGGACGCAAGTGTTCTAACCACCAGGGCATATCGAAAGGCTCCAGCATTTCCACTTTCTCAGCGAGCCGTTCCCAATCTTCGGATGAACCTCGGAGGGTAACATGAGGAATGCCACAAATGGCCACCATTATATAGCGGAAGTATTTTTCAAAAATATCCATCATCACTATTTGACTTGCAACATACGAAGCAGGAGTTGTGGTCGAGAAATTGCATATCAATGTTTCGTGTAATTGCGAGCCTACGTGTTCACTAATTTGATTCGTCCAAGATTCAAATGCTTCACACCACGGATTTTCAGGTGAAGAAGCGACCCAGCCGGAACTTCTGAAAACTAAATCGAGCCGATCACTATGCGTAACAAAGCGATTGCGAAGTCTTTCCCCTTCTAGAGCCATGTGATGCGCGACGCCCTGAGCAATCGTTAGCCAAACGGCATCGGGGGATAAAACTAAAGGTCGGTGGAGACTATAAGCGGTGTAAACAGCGGCAAGCAAAGGTTGGTATCCCATCCCGCGATTACATACCTGTGTATGATAATCACTGCACGACTCGATTCTTGTGCCGAGTATCTTTTCGATAAATTTATGTTGCGGCAGTTGTTCTAGCGGGTCATTCGGGATTTCAACATCATGAACATCGAAGGTAACTGAAGACTTGTCACTTTTAGTAGCCATACAGAAATTCCTCATCATTGACAGAAAGCAATCTACCAATACAAATGATGGTTATTAGTAGTAACCCAATGCTCTCTAGACTAACATGATCCCACACAATATCCCAGTGCCCAATTGTTTTTGAAGTAACCCAACTATGCCAGATAACCTTATAAATATTGCAATCGTGCAGATGCGGTGCACGGACAACTGGCAGCAGAATATCGATAAAGCGGTCACACGTATTTCCGATGCTGCGGCCAATGGGGCCAACATTATTTGTTTGCAAGAACTGTTCACCGGTTTGTATCCCTGCCAGAGTGAAGACCATACTAAGTTTGACTTGGCCGAACCGTTGGATGGGCCGACTTGCCAGGTGATTTCAATGGCAGCGGCCAAGCATGAAGTGGTCGTGATCGCTTCGATTTTTGAACGGCGGACCGCCGGCATTTATCACAACACGGCGGTGGTGTTTGATGCCGATGGTTCGCAGGCCGGCGTCTATCGCAAGATGCATATTCCTGATGACCCTTCGTATTACGAGAAGTTTTATTTCACGCCTGGCGATCTAGGGTTCCAAGCAATTCAAACCCGGTATGCCAAAATCGGCGTCTGTATTTGTTGGGATCAGTGGTTCCCGGAAGCGGCCCGGCTGACCGCGCTGGCTGGGGCAGAAGTGCTGTTCTTTCCCACCGCCATTGGTTGGCTGCATGAAGAAAAACAGGAGTTCGGCCCGGCCCAAGTCAACGCCTGGGAAACCATGATGCGTAGTCATGCCATTGCCAATGGAATGTTTGTCGCGGCACCCAACCGCGTGGGCATTGAAGACAACATCCAGTTCTGGGGTCACTCATTCATTGCCGACCCCAACGGTAATCTGCTAGGAGTAGCCACACACGATCAAGAAGAAACGCTGGTGGTCGAATGCAACTTGCAGCAGATCGATGTCGTCCGCACGCACTGGCCATTCCTCAGAGACCGCCGCATTGATGCGTATGAAGGGCTGACCCAACGGTTTTTGGATGGGCCGCCAAGCGAAGAGAAACCGGAATGAGCATTCCCGAGAACCACCAAGCCGAAACACCGCATGGCCTCGGCTATCGCTGGCCGGCAGAGTGGGAACCGCACGCTGGAACCCTGTTGGCCTGGCCCCATAATCAAGACACCTGGCCCGGCAATTTTGGGCCGATTGTGCCCATCTATCGACAGTTGATCGACATCTTATCCACAGGCGAAATGGTCCACATCACCGCTGGCAAAGGGCCAATCTTCGATCAAGCGGCCCAAGAAGTGGGTCAACTGAAAAACGTGACGCTGCACGAAATTCCAACCAACGACGCTTGGGCCAGAGACCACGGCGGCACGTTTTTACAACCGCCAGCCGGAAAGCGACCGGCGATTATCGACTGGCAATACAACGCCTGGGGCGGCAAGTACGCACCGTGGGATGATGACAACCGTGTGCCAGAACAATTGGCCAGTGCGTTGGGCTACACACGCTTTGAACCTGGCATTGTGTTGGAAGGGGGAGCCATCGAAGGAAACGGCCAAGGGCTGCTGATGACCACCGCATCGTGCGTGTTGAATGAAAACAGAAACCCGGCAATGACTCGATTGGCGATGGAGAAAATCTTTCACGACTATCTCGGCACCACAAAAACCTTGTGGCTCAACGGAACCATCGCCGGCGACGATACCGATGGCCACATCGACCAACTGGCCCGGTTTGTAGGGCCTAATAAAGTAGTTGCCGCCGTGGCCGACCCCGCAGATGAAGCCAACTACTTGCCGCTGTTAGAAAATTACCGCCAACTACAAACGCTAACCAACCAACAAGACGAACCGCTAGAAATCATCCCGCTGCCACTACCCCAACCGCTGTACCACAAAACCCAACGCCTGCCGGCCAGCTACTGCAACTTCTACATTTGCAACCACGCGGTGATCGTGCCGATGTTCGATGACCCGAATGATCAACGTGCGCGAGAGGTATTGGGAGATTGTTTTCCTGAGAGGGAAATTGTGGGGTTGGATTCTAGAGATTTATCGGTGGGGTTGGGGTCTTTTCATTGTGTTTCGCAGGTGATGGTTTGAGTGGGAAGAGCTAATTCGACATTACGTGCACTGCCATAAGTTGCCTGATATTGCGCATGAATCACACCAGAAAATATAACATATCCCCCCACTTCCCCATAGCCATTCATCGTTGTCTATCGTTGGTATGTTCGAATCAATTTGAGCAATAAAAAGCATTAATTGAGAACACTTAGGGCATGCTGGATATTGTGCATCTTGAATCCAAGAAGGCTTACCACCTACTCGGTTTAAATTTTCTCTGCTATTTGACAATGCCCAATCTTGAAACACCCATCGAGCAGGAGACTGGACAATAGAAACAGTAGATGCACGAAGTGCTTTAGCAGGAAACTCAGGAGTTTTTTTCTCAGTTTCAATATCAAAAGGAGTTGGGGAACCTGAATCATCATGGACATAAAACAATGCTGGTATTTCCCATCCAAGACAAGATAGGCACGAACAGAGATCAATCTGCGGGAAACTTATCCCAAGAATAGAATCAGACTTCTCTAGATAAAGCAATCTATGAAGTGGACCATCACAACATCCACAGACTCCTGGTGATTCACCTCCAAAGCTGCTCTGCATTGCATTCGTATTTTCGATATTCCATGTCGGATGATTCTCATGGGACATCCATTGTGGTTGATCTGCACTTTCAAAATAGTTGTCAGGGAAGATAATATGGTGTGCACGATTTGTATGTAACAGCCGAGGTGATTGACCAGAGATATCGAAGCCTGCAAGATGTGCATAGGCTTCAAATTCAACGCCCTCATCAGTTTTTAAGGAGAAATGAGAACTTGCAAACTCGATGCTTTCTGGTTGGTGAGTTTCTACTAAACAGTTCCACGCTTTGTTTCGGTTGCCTTCATCTGGGTCTTCAGATAATATTTTTTTAAGAATGCTTATTTCCTCGTCATCAGCACTTCGCCATGGCCATTCCTCATAGTAAGTTCCTTCGTTCGGATTTTTGGAGAAAATGACTCTCAAGTGAGGAGCAAGTAAGTCTGGAAACTGAACCGATGCATAGGCAATCACGGACTCGGTTGCTTCAGAGCAACTATTATTCTCCATTCCTTCAACTGCGGAAGAGATTAATTCCTCAAACTCTGCTTCAGTCAGATGTGATAGTAAAAAATCAAAGAAAGTTCCCCCGTCTTGCAATCGATTTAGCACTTTTAAAGCTAGAGGCAACGCCTCATCTCGTTGTTCTTTGAGTAATGAAATCGTTTTCTCAAATGGATTTGATTCCCAACCCGATTCAATAAAATCAGTAATAATCTCTTCGCTTCTTTGTGACATTTCTTCTAGCTCCCAATCAACTTCTCAATATGCACCCGAGTCTTATCCGGCGTCTTAACCACAATCTCTAATTCACAGCCTAACATTTCGATATAGTTTTGCAGGGTCGACACACGCATATCAGAGCAGCTTTCTAGCTTGGATATGTTTGCTTGACTCACGCCAAGGTTTTCGGCCAGATCGGTTTGGGTGATCCCCAGCTTCTTTCGCAATTCTTGCAAGGTGAGGTACACACGTATTTCTTCCGCCGCTTTTTTTCGTATTCGTTTTTGCCGTGAAGGGGAGAGCCCTTTCATGATTGTTTTGGTTGAGGTGTTAGGCATCTTCTTACGTTCCCTTCTTCTGTTGTTTTAGATGATTTTCAAAACGGCCGTGTGCCACTGGCATCCTGCCAGTGTGTGCAGCATTTGATCTGAGATCATGGATAATTCTAACACAACTCGGTACGTTGTGCTTCAATAATTAAATTGACAAATCGATACAAGTTTCTCACTGGCGAAGCCAGTGGCACCCGAAAAGGCGTATAATTCACTTGAAACTATCTCAGCCAATTCTGGCAATCCCAGCCACAATAAGTTACGATAGAAGCACATCTTGTTTCCCTTCTCTTCCATTTCTTTCGTTGCCTGGATTGGTTTGTCATGAAGTTTTTGTCGCCTGTTGGCTTGTTGTTTTGTCTTGGTGCTGCTTCGGCATTGGGGCTAAGCGGTTCGGCCAGTTCCGCCGCTGATAAGAGTCCGAACATCATTTTGATCATGGCCGATGATATGGGCTTCTCTGACATTGGTTGTTATGGCAGCGAGATCGAGACGCCGGTGCTGGATCAGTTGGCCGAAGGTGGGCTGCGGTTTTCGCAGTTTTACAATACGTCTCGTTGCTGTCCGACTAGGGCCGCATTGTTGACTGGGGTCTATCAACATCAGGCCGGAATTGGCTTGATGACTGGCGATCAAAAACTGGACGGTTATCGTGGAGAATTGGGCCGCAATGTGATGACCATTCCCGAAGCATTAGGTGCCGGTGGGTACCGCTGTTACATGAGCGGCAAATGGCATGTGACTCGATTCACCAGCCCGACTGGCCCGAAAGACAACTGGCCGATGCAGCGTGGGTTCGACAAATTCTATGGAACGATCACTGGAGCCGGCAGCTTTTATGACCCGGCCACTTTGTGTCGCGGCAATACCTACATTACGCCTATGAATGACACCAAGTATCAGCCAGAAACGTATTACTACACCGATGCGATCAGCGACAACGCGGTAACATTTCTCAAAGATCATCATGCCGAAACACCTGACAAGCCAGCGTTTGTTTATGTGGCCTACACTTCGGCCCACTGGCCGATGCACGCATTGCCGGATGACATCGCCAAGTTCAAAGGAAAGTACGATGCTGGGTTTGCGCCGGTAAGAGCCGCTCGACTCAAACGCCTTAAACAACTGGGTCTGGTCCGCGAAGACACCCAACTTTCGCCCCAGGCGGATGATTGGGAAAAGGTAAACAACAAACCATGGGAAGCCAGAAACATGGAAGTCTACGCGGCCATGGTCCACAGTATGGATCGTGGAATTGGCCGGATTGTGGATGAGTTGAAACGCCAGGGTGAACTCGACAACACGATCATCATGTATCTACAAGACAACGGTGGCTGTGCCGAAGGCTACGGACGATACACGCCGAAGAAACCTTACGCGACCGATCTTCAAGTGATGGGGCCAGATGAATTCCAAACCAAAATCTGGCCGCCGATGCAGACCCGAGATGGACGTCCACTACGAACAGGCCCCGGCGTCATGGCAGGCCCTGAAGATACGTTTATCGGCTACGGTCGCGGTTGGGCCAATGTGTCGAACACGCCGTTTCGAGAGTACAAACATTTCTCGCACGAAGGCGGAATCTCCTCGCCGCTAGTCGTGCATTGGCCGCAAGGGATCAGTAAGTCAGTGCAAGGAAAACTGGCCCATCAGCCAGGTCATGTGATGGACATCATGGCCACTTTCATGGATATCTCTGGCGTGACACTTCCCAGCGTGTATGGCGAAAGCCCTATTCTTCCGCCCGAAGGCATCAGCCTTAAACCGACGTTTGCCGGTCAATCGATTACACGAAGCGATGCACTCTATTTCGATCATCACCTCAACGGAGCCATCCGCGATGGCGACTGGAAACTTGTCCGCTACGGCCAAACGGGCAAGAACGCCAAAGTCAACGCTTGGGCTCTGTTCAATATGAAAGCAGACCGAACCGAAAGCACCGATCTTGCCGCCAAGCATCCAGAGAAAGTAACCAAACTGGCCGCACAATGGGAAGCCTGGGCCAAGCGGGCTTTGGTGAAACCTTGGCCGTGGGATGTGGATGAAAGTGCTGCGGTGAGTAACAAATAGACGAACGTAACATTGTCTGGAAAACATTGTCTAGAAAATTTATGGAATTTAATTGACAGGGGCCCTTGTCCTCGCTAGTTTGGGGTGTGTGCAGCTGTATTTTGCTCTTATCCCCGCTGGAGTCGTTCTATGAAGTTCTTGTCGATGCCGCTATTTTGTCTTGTCGCAATGGGTCTCTTGCTTACTTCAGGTTGCTCTGATATTCCGGAACCTGTAGTTGAAAAACCTGCACCTGTGGCTCCTAAGCCTAAACCTAAGCCCAAGCCAATCGAGTTGGCACCGATGAGCCCTATCGTGCTTGAAGCTGGCGGAAAGCAAACGCTCGAACTAAAAATTGAACGCAACGGCAACAAAGGCCCAATCAAAATAGAAGTGGAAGGCATGCCTGAAGGCGTCTCAGTCGCACCTCTTGAAATTGCCAAAGAAGCGAGCACCGGAAAATTAGAAATTGCTGCCGTACAAACTCTAGGAGATGCAGATCTCGACGCAAAATTAACGGTGGTAGCCAAAGTAGGAAAATTGACCTCGAAACAACCGCTAGCTGTCAAGGTTCCGAAATTAAATCTTCCGAGCTTCGCTGCTGCCTCGGCAGTTTTATTGCAACCAGGCAAAAGCACTTCGTTGGATTTGGCCATCCTACGAAATGCTTTTGAAGGCCCAATCAGCCTCACGGTACAAGGCACGCCCGCAAAAGTTGTTGTCAAGGCAGCAGCGGTTGCAGCAGGGCAAGACAAGTCAAAACTCGATATCACCATTGCCGCAGACGCACCTAACGGCGATCACAAACTGGTTGTCTCAACCACACTGTATGGAAGAAACATCAAGGTCGAAGTACCACTAAAAATTGAGCGGCAACCGTTTCAAGCCGATGCCTTTCAAGTTGTGAAAATTGCACCTGGGCAAAAGGTCAAAATAGAAGTACCGATCACACGCGGCAGTTACAAGGGAGACTTACAACTCAAAGGGTTGAATCTGCCCAAAGATATTGTGATTAAAGAAGTCAAGGTTTCCGCCGATCAAACCATGGCGACCTTGGAAATTGAAGCCAGCCCCACTGCCGAGCAACGTGTTCACTCTACAGAAATTGTTTGTGCAGCCGGGCACTTGACTACGAAGGGACCAATTGTGATTCGAGTCGCAGGCGATGACGAGACTTATATGCCAGCGGCACTCACGGCAACGCCTGAACTGTCTCGCTTAATGCGACGCGGTTCCATTGGTGGAAGACTGACCACTGAAACCAAACAAGCGCTTCTCGACTTCTACGGTGGCACCGAAGAATCAGAAGCCGCAGTGATGCTGGGGCTCAAATGGCTGGCCGCGCATCAACAAGAAGATGGCAGTTGGCCGCTCGATAAATATTCGGAGAATATCTCTCAGTGCGATTGTAAAACCGATTTTGAAAAGGCGGTCGATAAAGATGGCCAAACTGCTGGCACCGCATTTGGTGTGCTCGCGTTTTTAGGTGCTGGCGTCACACACAACCGCGCACCAGAAAGCCCTAGCGAGTTGGCTGGCTACCAAGATGTGGTCAAAAAGGGCTTGGTCTATCTAGCACAACACCAAATTCGCAGCAAAGACAGCAAAGATGGATATCTGGGCGGCAATACTTATGCCCATGCCATCGGCACCATTGCACTCTGCGAAGCATACGGTCTTTCGGGCGATGAAAATCTGAAACTGAATGCGGCACTGGCAATCAAGTACCTGTTGAATGCCCAACATCCCGAAGGTGGTGGCTGGCGTTATGCACCGAAACAAGCGGGAGACATGTCGGTCACCGGTTGGGTTTTCTTAGCGATTCGCAGTGCCCAACTTTCCGGAATCCCCGTACTCAAAGCACCGCTGACCAGGGCTGAACGCTTTATCAATTCGTGTGGTGTCGGTCCAGAAGGTTCAGTCATGTCTCGCTATGCTTACACTCCCGGCACAGACGAGAAAATTGCCCTGACCGCGGCGGGCTTACTCACGCGGCAATATCTAAAATGGGATCAGGATCGACCTGATCTATTGGCCGGTTCTTCGTATCTAATGGAAAACTTACCGCCTGCTGAGCCAGAAGCCAGTGTCGGTAAAATTTACTATTACTATTACGCCACCCAAGTTTTGCATCACATGGAAGGCTCGAACTTTGACTTGTGGAATCACCGCATGCGAGAGCACCTGATCAACACGCAAGCAAAAGAAGGCCACAAAGCCGGAAGCTGGAACCCACAAGGCGTAGACTACGGCAGCCGAGCCGGCAGAATGTACTCGACCTGCATGTCGATCTACACCCTGCAAGTCTATTACCGCCACTTGCCCATCTATCGAAACGTCAAACGGTTTTAAATGGGGCAGGTAGTTGGACTATTTAAAGCATTTCAATAGTTGCTGTGCCGATTTTTAACCGATGGGTGGGGCAAATGACTGTCATGTTCTCCGGTTCTTTCTAGTCTCTTCAGACTAGCTGTGCTTCAGATTGAATTTATTTATTAGTCCCGATAGGGACGACATCATGTAGCCAGGGGATTTATCCCCTGGAAAAAGAGCTACGAAACCTCAAAGCCCCGGATGGGGCGATATCGACTTTAAGCGTCAGTTTCCAAGCTTTAAAACAAAGAGATTCCTAACACGAACCGGCAATTAAATGCCAGAACATCCTTGATTCTCTCGATGTCGCCCCGTCCGGGGCTTTCTTGAATTGGGGCATATCGGTTCCAGGGAATGAATTCCCTGGCTACACGATTTCGTCCCTAACGGGACTGAGAAAAAATGTAACCAAAATGCCGATTTTCGTAAATAGTCGGCACACGGAATATAAAAATTCTCTAGTACCACACAACTCCACTCAATCGGAACTTTCACCTGACTTTTCTTCGCCCAAGATTCTCACATAACTGGCACCAGTCAGTACGACTCGCGTAGCGTAGAAGATCCAGAGCATGATGGCCACTAGTACGCCGAAGACGCCGTAGGTGGAGATCTTGCCGAAGGTCACCAGGTACTCAATCGGCAGCCGGCCAATCTCCCAAACGATGGCACAGAACAGGGCGCCGCGGGCCGCGTGGAAGATGTTGACTGTGGTTCTCGGCATCAACCAAAACAGAAGTGTCACCAAGAACCAGTTCAGTACAAAACTGGCCATGTAATATGTGGGCTTTAACAGTGAGACGCCAAGTGCTTCTTGTGTGGCAATGGTGTATTGTTTGAGAAACAGAATCGTAAGAAACATGGCGATGGCCAACAAACAGATCAACATCAAAAAGGCGAAGGCCCTGAGCCGGTCGAGCATCACATGTTTGACGGTGATAAGCCATGATTCGGCCTTGGGATATTCGATTCCCCACATGCGTAAAAATGCCCGTTCCAAACAAACAAATACCGTGCCGCCAGCGATCAGAATTCCAAAGATACCGGCGGCCAGCACGGTGTTATCTTCAATCGAACCTTCTTCGATAAACTTCAGGGCAAAGTCCGCGGTATTCTGCGTGGTTTGCACGGCAATCCATTCATGCAGTTCCGTCCGCACGGCCTCTTCCGAGACATAATTCCGCATCACGATTCTAGTCGTAGCAAACATGACCACCGCAATCAGCAGCAGCCAGATGAACATGTAGAACGAAATACAGGCCGCATGCACATCGGCATCTTCTTCGGTCGAGAGCCGAATGGCGCGATAGATTCTTTTCGGTAAGTGGAAGAAATAAAGACGATATGCCACGTGACGGCCTTTGATAAAGTGGAGGTGCTACTATCTATCGCGTAATGTGTGCCAAGAGTAGACAGTTCTATTTTCGTCAAAAGTCGTTACGGGTCAATCTGTTTTTTCGATTCGGCTTCAATCACGTGCGAATCAATCACTTCATCGTTGGCATAGGTGGTCTGCTGGAACCCATCGCCCATGTTGGTGGTGACCTGAAAATTCTTTTTGACCCAGACCATGAGACCCGCTTTGATCCGAGTTCTCAGAAAAGGGATTAATAAGGCAAAGCCCAGGCTATCGGTCAAAATTCCCGGCGTCATTAAAAAAGCACCTGCCACAAAGATCAACACGGCATCAAACACCGAATCAGTCGGCATGCTGCCTTGTGCTAGTTCTTTTTGGATTCGCTGATAGGTCGCAAACCCTTGTGCCCTAGCTAGCAGGGTGCCAACGATACCAGTGATCACCACGATAGCCAACGTGGCTGGCCAGTCAATAACCGTTGCCAAATACAGCAACAATGCCAGCTCCACAAACGGCACCAAAATAAACAGCAGTAATAATCGCAACAGCACGAAGTGCCTGTCCTTTCTCAAACAAAATCAACACCCGCCAGCGCAGCCAACCAGGCTAAACCGGTAGGTTCTCAATTAGTTATTCTAAAACACTGGGCCAATGTTGGAAGGACGGGTAGGTTTTTGCGGGAAAAACGCTAATTTACGTTGTGAACATCAGTTCTTTTAAAACGGAACTCGCAACCCATCATTTATCGTAGCGGTCGCTTCTAGCTTATTCTTGGGTGTGTCATTTGGAAAGAACTGCACTGAACCATCGGCAAAGCCTACATTGATTCCTCCCATCGGGTTCCCGTTAAATGGCTTGCCTGCAATGTAATCGGCCGGGGATATATCGACCGGCTTCGTCCAGGGCACAGGTCGGCCGTAATTTTCTACCATCCAAACCGTATTGGAGAGACCATCGGTTACAGCCGCAAAACTAATCGGCTGCGTACCATCAAAAACCGTATTCGTGCCACTAATGGCTTGATAGGTGGTAGCGGTCGGATCGACAGCGGCGGCCACTGAATTCGGATTATTGTAAACATCCGGCATTTGATTTAATACCTGTTTGTTGGCCGGGCTATCCCATGGTTGATCAAAATCATACTGATCATAAAGATCATTCTGCTCTAGAAAGGGAAGAATGATTACCCGCCACGAATGCTGCGGCGTGCCATCTTCATCGGCAAAATAGGCAGGCGGTAATGTTTGGTAGGTGTCGTGATAATTGTGCAAGGCCAAAGCTATTTGCTTTAAGTTATTGGTTGAACTCATTCTTCTAGCAGCCGTGCGGGCAGCCGTGCGGGATTCTTGAAATGCAGTCCGCGCTTGTTGAACTCCAGGCAATATCAGTGCAACAACTATCCCACCACAAACAAGGACAAAAAAACCTAAGCCCGCTACCACGATCAATACGATCACGACTGCTGGAGCAGTTTTCCCCTCACGATTTTTTCTTACTGCCCTACGAATCATTGTCTGTCCCTTTTCTCTGATTTCTATTGAATGAGAAGTTGCCGTCTATCGTAACATCGCAATCCGTTGATGAATACAGAAGTCGCTCGTTTCTGAAAAAAATGAATGAACTCATTAAATTTAAAATCAACGGTTAAAACATTCGATTCAGTCACGCAATCATGGTATGTTGATTTCTTCCGTAATTTTCATCGATTTAGGAGCTCCTCGAATGCTAACTTTGCGCACCGCGTCCCGCCAACTAAAAACACCTGCCTTACTACTGTTCGCCTTCGGTTTCAGTTTATTGTCTGCGAATTCTATTTTTGCGGAAGATCAGATAATTCGCCTGTTGGTGATCGATGCCGATACCAAGCAACCGATCCCGGCCCGCATCTACCTGACAGCGGAAGACGACACGCCGTATTACTTTACCACCAGCGACAAACAGGGCTCGGCGGTGCGTTACGAAAAACAACATCGACGTAACCCAACTTCGTTTGAGTTCCACACCACCGTTTCCGCCCATTGGAGCAGCACAGCGGTGCCTGCCGGCAAGTACACGCTGATAGTCGAGCGTGGCAAGACGTACTTTCCGGTGACTCGTACGATTGAAGTCAAAGAGGCTGCCGTAGGACTGCGGATTCCGCTCAAGCGTTGGATCAACATGGCCGCGAAAGGTTGGTACTCTGGCGACACGCACATTCACCGTACTATAGAAAACTTGCACAACGTGGTTTTAGCAGAAGACTTGAACGTCACGTTTCCGCTAACCAATTGGGTGACATTTTCTGATCGATTGCCTTCGGCGGGTGATAAGAATATTGACGATAAGATTCCCGGCAAGTTGATTCATGTTGACCCAACGCATGTGATCTGGCCGCGAAATACGGAGTACGAGATTTTCACCGTGGGCGAACGTCGACATACACTGGGTGCCCTGTTTGTACTAGGGCACAAAGAGCAACTAAAACAAACCGTACCACCTTGGAAGCCAGTGATTGACGCGACTCGTAAAGCAGAACCGCATGTAATGTTTGACATGGACAAACAGGCCTGGCCATTTGCCATGACCTTGCCGCCGATCACGCCAGGAGCACTCTACGAACTGGCCAACAACCACATGTGGCGCACCGAGTTTACGTTTCGCAAGTGGACCACTCCGGCACCGGCCTATATGCAGCCGCCGTATGGTGGAACCGAAGGCGGAGAACGCGAATGGATCGACAACACTTTCGGCATGTACTACACGTTGTTGAACTGCGGTTTTCGTATGCCGCCATCGGCTGGAACCGCCAATGGAGTTCATCCGGTGCCTGCCGGTTTTGGGCGAGTTTACATTCACCAACCCGATGGTTTTAATTACGAAGACTGGATTGCCAAACTGGCGAAAGGCCAATCCTTTGTGACCACTGGGCCGATGTTATTCGCCACCGCTGACAGCAAGGGGCCAGGACATATCTTCAAGCTGAAATCAACCAACAAAGGGCCAACAACGATTCCGATTCATCTTGAGATCGTTTCAGAAACACCGCTGTCGTATGCTGAACTCTTAGTCAACGGGCACCCTGAACTGAAGCTGCGGTTTGTTTCTCAGAAAACCAAAGCAGGTGCATTTATGTGCGTCATTGATACCGAAGTCACGCCTTCTCGATCTGGCTGGTTTGCATTGCGTTGCTGGGAACCTCGTCCGAATTCAAAAGACCGCTTTGCCCATTCGGCGCCTTGGTATGTGGAGATGGACGACCAACCGGTTAAAGTTCAACCGCATGAAAAGGACTACTTAATATCACGCATGCAGGCCGAAATGGATCGCAGTCAAGGCACCGTCTCACCAGCGGCGATGCAGGAATACCGCGATGCGTTGAAGCATTATCAGGAACTACCGGTCCTCGATGATTCGGCAGAAGTCGCCAGGAATGCTCGTCCTTTTGCTGATAAAAAAGATTCAAAGCGATGGTTAGACAACATGGTTCTCGATCACCGCTACACGGTCCAAGAAGTTCGACTGGCAAGTGGGCTCTCCATCGAAGAGGCCAAGCAAGCAGTTGAAGCCACCTTGAAACGGGCCCAAGATCAGCCAGCGAAAGCAGCAAGTGCCAAGGTGCTGCCGTACCCTGGCGGACGACATCCGCGACGTGGTTTCTTTGATGGAGCGATTGACCCTCAGCGTGAAACCAAAGTGAGCATATTCCCTCAGTGGGAAAACAGTGGGTACGTGCTGATCGATGTACCTGAAGCAATTTTCTCGAACTTGGGCCTGACCTACTTGGCCCATACGCATATTCCCACGATCTGGTCAGAACGCACTGAGCAATTGCCTCAACTGGAATGGGTGGAAGATAAAAATGGCTTGCACTTCGAGCGTGAACTGCCCAACGGAATCAAATTCGGCAGTCGCGTTCACGCCCCCGTGAACCAAGGCGATACCAGCAGCGTAGATATGGAAATGTGGCTCACCAACGGAACCGAAGAGCGGCTCACCGGCATGCGTTCGCAAGTTTGCGTGATGCTCAAAGGGGCGATTGGTTTCAACGCCCAAATGAAATTGGAGCAGATCAAACAAGAACCGTTCATCGCAATCAAATCACAAGACGCCGACCGCTGGATCATCACCGCCTGGACGCCAACCAAACGAGCCTGGGCCAACCCGCCAGTTCCGTGTATTCATTCTGACCCTGTCTTCCCTGACTGTGAACCGGGTAAGACCGTTAAAGTAAAGGGAACAATTTGGTTCTATGAGGGGCAAGATATTGCTGGGAAGCTCGAACAACTGACGGAGGATTTTGTGAAGTAGAATGCCCCTCTAATAATTCGTCTCAACTGTGCCACAGATAATCAAGGACAACCCAACATGGATGCAAGAAAAATACGCTTACTTGTAGCTGTTGGTATAGTTTGTGTTCACTTAGGGATCTCGCTTGGTATGGCGTATCTCGGAGATGAACTCATGGTGGTGGGTGAAATAATCAAGTTATCCTTTGCGCTAACCTTTGCGTTTGTTCAATGCAGTTTGCTAGGCACCTGGGCCATTCTGGGAAGGGGGCCTTATTGGATCAGGACTCCGCTAGGATTTTTGTCACTGATTTGGATTGAGTACGCCCTTATTCGAGTAATGACGCATTGGCAAAATAACCCTGCCGTCCTTGTTCCACTCACAATCATGATGTTCCTTCAGTTTGTCTGTATTGCAGGAATGATTTTTCTCATTCAGCTCTGCTTGAAATTACTGAAGATGGAAACTTACCTGGAAACGAATACTCGGTTCTCGCTTGGGACGTTGCTGATTTTTACTTCACTGATTGCAGTAGCATTGGGTGCTGGGAAAATAGTTGTCGAACACTTTGGAATCACGCTGGCGATGCTTTCTGCTTCTGGAGAGAATTTTTGGATTCTCCCATTTATTGGCGTCTTCAATGGACTCTCCGTTGTTTTAATGCTCCCTCCGCTTTGGTGTCATCGTTGGCAACTGAAATTAATTTTGGCTCTGCCGTTATTAATTATGGCTTGCGCTACGGGAGCGATCGAGCAGTATCTGTTTGAGCTATGGTTCAGTGAGAATTCCCCCTGGTTCCTATTTCCAACGATTAACTTAGGACAAGCCCTGCTCTTCTACATTACCGTGTTTCCACTCTGGCGATGGAAAGCTCAGGCCAAAGAAGAGAAACAAGCGGCAGTTGGTGATGATTTACTCAATGAAGAACTGGAAGGCGTTACCGTATGAATGGGCCCAAGGTAAGGTTTTGGTTGGGGATTGCCCTCGCAGGTTTTCATCTCTGCGTTTCAACATTGTTTGTATTCTTTGGGAGATCTCTATTTATTGGATATTATGATTTCTCCGAATTTATCATGATCACTATTATCCTTGTTCAAAGCAGTTTACTTGGCCTCTGGCTCGTTCTCGGAAAGAGCCCTTACTGGGTTCGTCTTCCGGTAAGTTTCTTGTTACTCCTCTGGAGTACATATAGTTTTTTATCTTTAGAGCAAAATCCTGATAATCCTGAGATATATGTTTCTGTTCTGATAATGATGTTCGGCCAGTTTTTCTGCATCGCAGGCATGATGTTTATAATCCAGATGGTTTTGAAATTTCTGAAAATAGATACACATATCGAGTTGTCAACAAATTTTTCGATGGGAGCCATGCTACTTGTTGTAACGTTGATTGCTGCGGCATTTGGCACTGGAAATATAGTTGTCCAGCAACTTGGATTGACAATCGAAGTTTTCACGAAATCCAACAATAATTTATGGGTATTACCATTTCTTGGAATATTCAATGTACTGTCTGTGATCCTCATGTTACCGGCACTCTGGGTGTATCGCTGGCGTATGAAACTGATCTTGTTTTTTCCCTTAATTACTCTAGTAGGATGCACTGGTTTCATCGAAGCACAGTCGGTTTATTTGGTTATGAGCGACCATCCTCCTTGGTTTTTGTATACTGGACTGAATGTTGGCCAAGCAACTATATTCTACATTACCGTGTTCCCACTCTGGCGCTGGAAAACACCGGTCGATGAAGAGAATGTGTCGATAGTTAGCGATGAAGTAATCAATGAAGAACTGGAAGGGGTTACCGTATGAACGGACCAAAAGTAAGATTGTTCTTGGGAATTGCCATCGCAGGTTTTCATCTGGGAATCTCGCTGTTGTTTGTGTTGTTTGGTCGCGAGATAATCAACTCTTCTACTCAAGTAGTAGATGTCATCGCAATGGTTCTGATCTATGTCCAAGGTAGCTTGCTTGGCACGTGGGCAATCCTTGGGGCTGGCCCCTATTGGGCACGCACTCCTCCGAGTTTCCTGCTTCTTCTTTGGAGTGGATATAGTGTTTCTTGTAGTGTCCCACCTTCTGCTCAATCCGAGTTGTTTGTAGTGATTTCACTGATGGGATGGGGGCAATTCTTCAGTGTTGCAGGGTTAATTCTCTCAGTCCAATTTCTGTTAAAACTACTAAAACTGGATTCACATCTTGATTCGTCTACCAAGTTCTCAATGAGTACGATGCTAATTGTTGTCACGTTCATTGCAATCGCATTGGGGACTGGAAAGTTCATTGTTCAGCAACTGGGGGTGACAATAGATGTCATTGCTGAACTTGATGAAAGACTTTGGATGATACTATTCTTTATCACTTCCAACTCGGTAGTAGTGGTCATGATGCTTCCAGGCTTGTGGATGCATCGCTGGAAATGGAAGTTGATTTTATTACTCCCACTCCTCAGCCTAGTAGGACTGATATCCGTTATCGAAAACATTTTGATCAACGACGCTTCAACTCCTTGGTTCATATTGCCGATTCTCAACGTCGGTCAAGCGATTGTATTCTATATCACCATGTTCCCTCTCTGGCGATGGCAAACAAAATTGGAAGAAGAGAATCCGGCAACAGTTGGCGATGAAGTAATCAATGAAGAACTGAAAGGTGTTAACGTATGAATGGGCCCAAGGTAAGGTTTTGGCTAGGGATTGCTCTGGCAGGTTTTCATCTCGGCATTTCGATATTGTTTGTCTTGTATGGAAGGACTCTCTTTAGTCCTGGCAATGATATTGGAATGCTCATTGTGATGACCTTGATATTTGTTCAGAGTAGTTTGCTGGCAACTTGGGCCATGCTTGGCGGGGGGTATTATTGGATACGCATACCGCTGAGTTTTTTACTGCTGCTGTGGAGTGGTTATAGTTTCTTATTTATTGGGCCAACTCCCAACCAAAATGAAATCTATGTTTCTATTGGAATCATGATGCTGGGGCAATTCTTTATTATCACTTGGTTAATCTTTGTGCTTCAAATAGTTCTCAAGGTTTTAAAGCTGGATTCGCATCTTGACTCCTCAACACGATTTTCAATGGGATCAATGCTGATTGCTGTCAGCTTAATTGCAGTGACAATAGGCACAGGAAGACTCCTGGTTCAACAGCTTGGTTTGACCATGGAGGTGTTTGAAAACCCAAGTGATGGGTTTTGGGCTTTTCCATTTCTTGGATTGTTCAATGCAATCGTTGTGGTCATTATGCTGCCAGCGTTGTGGGTGTATCGCTGGAAACATAAAATAATTCTAGCAATTTCCCTACTCTTTATTGTAGGAATCACAGGCGTAATCGAGGATCAGATATTCCGTTATTTTTTTAATAATCGTCCACCCTGGTATATATTTATAGGCCTCAGCCTTGGCCAAGCAATCCTCTTTTTCATCACCGTATTTCCACTTTGGCGTTGGAAAACAATGTCAGAACCAGAAAGTCCAGAAATCGAAACAGATGCGTTAGGCCTTGAGGGAGTCGAAGAATAAACACATGAACGGAAAACACATTCGGCTCGGGTTTGCCATAATCTTAACAGCGTTGCATTTTGGCATTTCGCTAGTCATTGCAGAACTGGGGCGTGAGTTTCAGTCGGTGAATAATGAATTCATCATATTCATGATTCTGGCCGTTTCACTTGTGCAGAGTAGCTTGTTGGCAACTTGGGCCGTTCTGGGTAAAGGCCCTTATTGGTTGCGTATTCCGGTCAGTTTTCTGCTGCTTGTCTGGAGTGCATTTTGTCTCTTCCAGTTGATTGAATATGGAAGCGTTGATGAATTAATAGTTTCATTATCGATCATGATGTTCCTCCAGTTTTTCATTATTACTGCTTTGGTGATTTTCATTCAAATTGTACTGAAATTGTTGAAGATGGAATCGCATCTTGATACAACAACACGATTTTCAATGGGAACATTAATGATCGTTACCACGTTAATTGCGGTCACCATTGGTATCGGCAAAGTTCTAGTGCAACAAGTGATGGACTTGTCTTGGGAAACATATAATAGCCTAGATGAAGAGTTCTGGATCTATCCGTTTCTCAGCATCTTCAATGCGTTGACGGCAGTGCTCCTGTTAGTAGCGCTTTGGTGTAAAAGGTGGCCATTCAAGCTGATACTGCTTCTGCCCATCTCTCTATTGATTGCTGCCATGAGCGGTGTTGAATCTGTTTTGTTTGCTTATTTCTTCAATGATAGTACCGACTGGTATATTTTTGCCTGGATAAATTATGGCCAAGCCTTCTTCTTTTATGCAACCATGTTTCCACTCTGGCGGTGGGCCGATCAAGTAGAGAGCGAAGAGGAAGAAGACGAGACAAAGCCGCAAACAGGTTCTCTTTCTCAGTGGGTCGATGCTTTCAAGAACATTGAGCAGCAAATCGAACAGAGCAAAGGGTACCTGCTACCCATAAGATTTGTGTGTGCTGGGTGTGTTGTTATTGCTCACTTGATCACGATCATTATTTTGTTTGCCATTGATATCGATATTAACTCCGGTCCTGACGTGATTATATTAGGATACCCTACTTCGTTGATTGGGATACTGGCAACATTTTCGGTGTTCCCCAAAAAATGGTTTTGGGTACGAATTGGATTGTCCTCCCTACTGATCGTTCCTGTCTGGCTGCTGACCATGCATGTACTTTATGAAAGATTTACGAATGGTGATGCTGCCGGTTGGGCGGCTATGATCTTCTTGCAATTTTTCCTCTTAGTTGTGATTTTAGGGTCGATCAAGCTCTCGTTTCAATTGATTGGGCCTGATAAAAATAGTAATGACAGCCGTTTCTCCTTGGGTTTCTTGATCATCGGAGTGACTTGCACTGCTATGTTGTTTGGAGGAGCCCGACTCTTCTTACAAATCACCGGTTGGGGAGTCGATGTTTTCCAGTGGGAATATTTTTTCTTATGTGTCGTATTGGGGATTTATCTTGCCATCGGATCCGTAATTGCCTTGGCTGGGCTCTATCCAAAATCGGTCTCACGAAAGCTGGGAGCCTCTGCTCTTGCATTGGTCGGAGCCTGGCTTTGTGGAGTCTGTTGTTACTACACTCTAACGCTAGTTTTTGGTGAAACTGGTGGCATCACTCTGTTGGATATGTTCTTCCTGTTTGAAGCCCAAGCGATCTTCTTGATGCTAACCGTGCTCCCGTTCTGGAGATGGGAGACGCCGCTGATTCAGTTCGACGGCATTCAAGAAATTCAAGAGGAACCAGACCCGCTGCCCCCTAGCCCAGAAGCATCGTCGCCTTTTTGAGGGCTTCGATGAATTGGTCGACTTCTTCTAGCGTGTTGTAGAGATAGAAACTGGCACGAGTGCTGGATGAGATGCCGAGTCGCTGGTGTAGTGGAATGGCGCAGTGGTGGCCTTCGCGGACGGCGACGCCTTGGGTGTCGAGGATGCCAGCGATATCGCGGGGGTTCATCCCTTTGATGTCAAAGCTAACCAAACCAGCTTTGAGTTCTGGCGCTGGGCCGAGAATTCTTAGCCCTTCAATTTCAGTCAATCGTTGATGAGCATGCTGGGTTAAATTTTGTTCATGCTGAAGGATGTTCTCCATGCCTACATCGGTCAAATAGTCGATGGCCGCTTTTAGTGCAATGGCCTGAGCAATCGGCGGAGTGCCAGCTTCAAACTTGGCAGGTAGCATCGCAGGCGTGAAGGAATCGATAGTGACCGTGTTGATCATACTGCCGCCGCCGAGAAACGGAGGCATTGCGTCTAGCAGAGACTCTTTGCCGTAGAGGATTCCGAGACCCGATGGCCCTAGCATTTTGTGTGCGCTAAACGCCACAAAATCGGCATCCCAGGTTTGTACATTGGTCGCTTCATGCGGCACGCTTTGGGCCGCGTCCACTAACACCACCGCACCGACTGCGTGTGCTTGCTTGACAATTTTCGCCACCGGGTTGATGGTGCCGAGCACATTGGAAACCGCAGTCATGGCCACGATCTTTGTTTTTTCAGTCAACAGGCCAGGCAACGCCGAAAGATCAAGTTGCCCTTCATCGGTAATCGGAATCGCTTTGATCACCGCGCCGGTTCGCTGTGCCAGTTGCTGCCATGGGATTAGGTTGGAATGATGTTCCATTTCGGTGACCAGAATCTCGTCGCCCGCTTTCAGGCAGGCATCCCCCCAACTGCGTGCCACCAAGTTAATTCCAAACGTGGTGCCAGGGGTGAAGATAATCTCGTTCGTGCTTTTGGCCTGAATAAAGGCCCTTATTGCCTCGCGCGAAGCTTCATACGCATCGGTCGACCGGCTACTGAGCAAATGCCCGCCACGATGAACATTGGAATAACATTGTTCATAAACATCGGAAATTGCCTGAATCACTTGAATTGGACGCTGCGTACTGGCCCCGTTATCGAGATAAACCAGCGGTTTTCCGTGAACTTGTTGCTGCAAGATCGGAAAATCGGCCCTAATTTGTTCGGTATTCAATGTAGATTCAGAAGATGGTTTTAACATCGATAAACGCAAGGTCTTTAGTAGTAAAGACTTCCGGTAATAGACAAGTGGTGGTAACAATCACAATGATTTATCACATAACAATGTAATTTTAATACTGTAATGTCTTTTGGGCAACTCGCCCTGCCGTCGAATTGGCAGATGTTTGCTGACTTTTGTGTGTCTGCGTTATTTATTTCGCCAGAAGATTTCAGGGGGAATACGGAGTTTTTCCAAGAGAGGCCGCACTTCTTCAACAAACCGCCGGGCATCTTGCGGATATCCGGCAGTCGGTTTGAGATCAGGTTGATGCGAACGCCAGAACTGATTGAAGGCCATCATCGAGAGTTCACGCAAATACTTGGCGGCAATTGAAGCCAACGCTGCAGGCAGAAAGTTATCGCCTTTGGCACGGAATTCGATCTGCACTTTCTCATCGTGAGTTCCCCACTGATAGCGGCTCGAAAGGCGAGACTCTTCCAGCACTTCAATCAATTGATTGGGGAAATACTGTTGCAACATGGCCGCGTATCGATTTCTGCCGCCATGCTTGTCGCACAGTACCGACACACAACCAGGTTCCAATTGTGCCATACTCTGCTGAAGCAGTTGGAAGGTGGTCTGCGATAACAATTCCGCCTTGTTGCCCTGCGTATCTAGAAAGTGATTGAACTGTTTGGGGAACACCAGTTGGCATTGCAGATCGACCAATGATATACTTTGCTGCTGCATCTCTTGGGCGAACGCAGTTGCTTTTTGATCGATCTCAACAACATCAGCATCGAGCGGCAAGTCATGGTTAAAGTTGGTGTACCAAGGCACAGTCTCTAGCACATTGAGATCTGCATTTCCGACTTGTTGAAGTACGTTTCTCCAATCATCGAAATCTACCGAACGTGCTGACAAGTTCTGCAGTGCTGCGAAGAAGGCCAGTTCCAAGTTCTTTTTTTTACCGCCAGACGTATAGAGCTTTTTTGAATCCGTAATTGCCAGTCGGGTATCAGAGCGAGATTTTTTATCGGTAACTGATTCAGTAAGATGATCGTAGAGATCGGCATTCAGCAATTCGTCAGGCACTTTCCAGACAGAAATACCAACGGCCAGTGGACCTAAATTCGGCCCATAGCCAGCTTCATCAGTTCCAATTAAGTATGCCATTTGATGTTTAATGCAGTTTGATTATGACTGTGTTGACGATTCACGAAGGATAGGTTTTAACTCTACTCTGAAGTTGCATTTTCATCATGAAATTGCCGCTATCGAGTCCGTGCCATGATAGCATGCTTAAGTTGTGATGTCTTGAGTAGTTGGCTTATGTTTTCTATTTGATTTGCATGGTTTACACTTTTGCAATCGGCAAAAAATATTTATCACGCCAAGGCCCAAAGGCGTGAAGGAAGAAAGGAAGGTTTTGCCACGAAAGACACAAAATTCACGAACGGTTTTGCTTCGAGACTTTTCGTGAGTTTAGTGTCTTTCGTGGTAGAAAAATAAATCCTGTTTATTGATGTCATTTCTTTGAAGAGAAGCATTTTAAACATGTCGTTGATCAGTTTCTATTGAAGTAGATGAAAGATCAACCGAATATCAATGAGAGAAGAGAGATTGTTTTCACCACAGAACAGCGATGTTGAAAATGCTCTAGAGAAACTTGACGGGAGATCATTTAGGAGATCGAGGCACTGTCTCGCCAAGTTCTGGGGCAAGGTAGTTTTCTAGCTGGCTGCGAATTTGAGGTTTTTGAAGTTTACGCAGCGCAGCGGTTTCGATTTGTCGAATTCGTTCACGCGAAACGTCGAAATGCCGGCTAACTTCCTCTAGAGTCTGAGTCCGTCCATCGATGATGCCAAAACGGCGTTTTAGTATTTCTTGCTCACGGGGATTGAGCCCTTGAAACAATCGCTCAAACACCTCCTTCAGTGATTCGTCTAAAAGAACGTGCTGAGGGTTTTTTGCCTGAGGGTCTTCCAAGGCGTTGATCAACTCGCTCTGCTCGCCTAGTGGTCCAGCGTCTAGCGAGATCACCTTGCTTGTTAGTGCTTCGGCATGCGAGGCGTCACGCTCTGAAATCCCCACAGAATCGGCCAGCATTTCAACACTTGGCTCGCAGTTCATTTCTTGCCGTACTTCATTGCGAATCGAGTTGACTTTCTGGATGCGTTCGTGCATGCGGGCCGGAACGCGAATCATTTTGACCTGATCTGCGATGGCCTTCATGACCGCCTGGCGAATCCACCAAGTTGCATAAGTGGCAAACTTATATCCCCGTGTGGGATCGAATTTTTCTAC
>NVWB01000206.1 GCA_002733575.1 Blastopirellula sp.
GGGCAAAGTTGCCAAGCATCGCTTTTGTTTTTCTTCAAAGTGTTTAGCAATAGAGCTTAAACATCCTTCACCGTAGGAACCCTAAACCCTTTGCGGTTTTCGTCTTTCAACAAAGCATTGGCTTCAGCGGCGTAGTCACCGGTGTGGCGTTCGGTTTCTGGGTCGTAGGTGAGCCATGGTCCGACGGTGTATTTTTCGTCTTCTTTGATGCCGACGCCTTTGCTCATGATGTCGTGCAGTTTGAGGAAGTGTTCCGATGCGTCTGAGTTATCGGCGAAACCGCCTGCTTTGGCGTTGAACGGAACTTGTTTACCTAAGCGGTACGAGTTGTTCATCAAGTGACCTAGCACACAGCCGTTATGGGCTTCCAATGCGTTGCCGTTGGCCATGCTTGGATCACCAGCGCGAACTGCGGAGATGAAGCTGCCCCAGTTGCCACCCGGGGTGACTTTACCCGGTTTGACCTTCACGGTTTCGCCTTCGCTTGCACCTTTACTGTAGTACTTGTTGCGAACAATTCTACCACCATCTTTGAAGTAGTATTCGTTCTCAACTTGGTGTTCGTAGCCTTTGTAGTTCACGTTGCGAACATTAAAGCAAACGTATTGGCCGTTGGGATATTCGGCGATTCCAAACATGGTGTTCGGAGTTTCGCCCTGGTCGTTCCATTGGAAACGCCCGCCAAGTGCCATCACGCGAATTGGATGGGTTTGGTCGGTATTGAGTGCCCAGCGTGCGATATCCAATTGATGCGTGCCTTGGTTGTTCATATCGCCGTTGCCGGTTTTCCAGAACCAATGCCAATCGTAATGGACATAGTTGCTGTGGAAGTCATCGATTTGAGCCGGACCACGCCAGAGATTCCAATCTAAGTTGGATGGCGGGGTTTGAACTTTATCGTGCCCAATGGTGCCACGAGGTTTACAGCAGTAACCGTAAGAGATTTTCAGCGGGCCAAATTCACCATCTTGAATCGCTTCATGCAAACCGGCGATATTGGCATTGCTGCGGTTTTGGGTTCCGTGTTGAATCACCACGCCATATTTCTTTTGTGCTTCAACCACCACACGGCCTTCTTGCACATCGTGGCTCATTGGTTTTTCGACGTAGACATGCTTGCCAGCTTGTGCGGCCCAGATGGTGATGAGCGAATGCCAGTGATTTGGCGTAGCGACTGAGATGGCATCGAGGTTCTTATCTTCAAGTGCTTTGCGAACGTCGCTGTAACCTTCCGGCGTGTGGCCTGATTTATCAGTGGCTTGTTTGATGCCTTGAGCCAATACTTTGGAATCAGGGTCAATTAATTTGGCCACTTCCACATTCTTTTGACCAGTCCATCCGCCAAGATGGCTTTTGCCGCGACCGTTCATTCCGGCGATGGCAATGCGTACGCGGTCATTGGCCCCGATGATACGGCCAGAGGCTTTGGTGCCTGTGATCATAAAGGTTGAGCCAGCGGCGATGGCTGATGTGGTTTGTATAAATCCGCGTCTGGTAATGCGTGACATTTGAGAAGACTCCGATGATGATAAATTGAGGAATGTGTGAAAGGAGTAGAGCAGGGCAGTTGCTGCCAATCTCTATGATAAAGAATTGGGAAGCAAATAACAAACTCGATTCTGGATTTATGCAGCCCAGAATCGAGAATTGCTCGGTTCTTTGGTGTTTTAGCGACTAAAGCTGTTTAAGTTTCACGTTTTTGTACCAAACTTTGTGGCCGTGATCCTGAAAACCGAGGTAGCCTTTGCGTGCGAAGTCTTTGACCGCAATCGGTTTTTTGTTCAATTTGTATTTATGTTTTTTGCCATCAGGGCTAAAACCAGGTTTGTCGAAATCGTCGCAGTTGATTTCAGAGACCTTGGTGCCGTTGACGGTCACACTGATGATTGGGCCTTGGCATTTGATTTCAATCGACTCCCAATTGCCGGGCCCTTTAGCGGCATTTTTTGTGGTGCCAGCTAAATCATAAATGGCACCAAAGTCGTGCTTGCCAGTTCCGTCGCCATTCATGACTTGAATTTCAAACCCGGTATGTACTGGGTTCAGCAAATCGCCAATACGAAGGAAGATGCCCGAGTTGCAGGGGTCACCCATTTTGACGTCGCATTTCAAGATGAAATCGCCATACTCTTTTTCATGCACAACGATGTAGCCGCCCGATTTGTAAGGGACCAGTGAACCGTCTTCAATTTTGGTGGCGATTTTATTTCCGTTATTACATTTCCAACCAGTCAGGTCTTCGCCGTTAAACAGAAGCTGCCAGCCATCCTTTTTTTCTTGCTTAGTCAACTGGTTATCAGCAGCCAGAGCTTGAGAAATCAAACAGGCGGTGATAGTGAACAGCATGAGTAATGTTTGAGTTGATTTCATGGCAATGGTTTTCCTTTGTTATGATTTAAGAAATAGGGCAGGGGGGTAATGCTGTGTGATGTCATATTAACATCGGGTAGCACCGCCGATGATTCCGGAGTTGGCTGCAATTCAGGATCAACCGTATTCGGAACATCGTCGGTGTCGCCGTAGGCGATCAGAGGTTACAGGGGCCTGAATATCAGTGAACTCAAAATGAGTTATTGAACTAAATCAAGCTTGATATCGATGGAAACCGGTCTAGCCTCTTATCGACTCGCGTCGACCCCGACATCGTTTTGAATGAGTTGGTTTGAAGTGGTAGACGTTCTCCAAAATCGATGGCGCGGTTACCCAGGAGAAAACAACGCAGCCACAACATCCCAATCTAATCAGTTTAATTCTACCACAAAAGAAAAGACAAAGTTGTAAACAACCATGAGCAATAAATCCAACTAGTTTTTACTGGTCTTACAAGCCGAACTGATCGAGCAGGAGATGCACGAGTCTCCGCAGCCCCCTTCAACGCCATTGCCGTCTTCGGTTCCACAGTCAGGGCCACAGCCGGTGGCCAGCACATCAGAGAACCGGCTGATCCCGGCAACGGAGTCATACGTTTTGGCCAACTCTTGGGTCACTTGCTCCACTTCCGGCGAGACGTGGCCGAGGAAGTAAAAGTAAATTGATTGGCCATCAAATAGTTGTTCGGTTTCGATCAAGGTCGCTTCAAGCTGCCTCGTGGCCAACTCTTTTTGGCAGGCGGCAAAGGCTTCTTGTTTGTTTTTTTCTAGCCGAGAAATCAGTAGCTGGTCTTCTACTGTGACACCTCGCAGAATAGAGCCATCGCTTTCTCCGGTTCGGGGTTGCCCCTCGCGAGGCTGCCCGTTATTGAGTTGACTGACGGGCGAGAGTACCTGGCCGATTTCTAGTCCCCTAGAAGTACGGCAGATCACCTGCATGCCCCGGCGATAGCTGACGGCATCGACCGAAGTAAACCGGCCAATTTGACCGAGAATACCGACTTGAACCAGATGTTGTCGACTAAATGTGCTCAAAGGGATCACTCTTGCAAGGATTACGTGAACTTCTATCTCTAATTCTGACTCGGATAGCACCAAAAGGCAAGCAGGCTCACCTTACAATTAGGCTCTCAGGCATTTACAATGATTGGCAGTTATTGAATGAATTTTATCTCTTATTGCATACTGATTATAACACTATGTCGACCATTACGCCTGAAAATATCACGACCGACTGGAATCAACTTGCCGAAGCGGTGCTTGCAGGGCACGTTATCACGCAAGAACAAGGGCTGGCCGTGTTGGATTCAGACGACGATCAGTTGCTTGATTTGATGTCGGCTGCGTTTAAAGTTCGCCGAAAGTATTTTGGCAAAACCGTACAACTCTATCAGTTAATGAATGCCAAAAGTGGTTTGTGCCCCGAAGATTGCGGGTACTGTTCTCAATCGAAAGTTTCAGACGCCGAGATTCCAAAATACAACTTTCTGAGCCGCGACAAATTAATGCAAGGGGCAGAGATTGCTGCCCAGCGTAATGTGAAAACTTACTGCATCGTCATCTCCGCACGTGGACCTAGTGAACGAGAGATGCAGGCCGTCGAGACGATCATCCCTGAGATCAAAGCGAAGTACGATCTTAAAATCTGCGCTTGCTTGGGACTGCTCACGCAGGAGCAGGCAGATCGACTGAAAGAGTGCGGCGTTGATCGGGTGAATCACAATGTGAACACCAGTGCCGACTACTACGAAAAAATCTGCTCGACCCATACCTATGAAGATCGCATCGATACATTGAACGCAGTTCGAGATGCAGACCTAGAAATTTGTAGTGGCGGAATCATTGGCATGGGCGAACAGCCAATTGATGTCGTGAAGATGGCACTTGAACTACGCGAACTGGGCGTCCATTCGATTCCAATCAACTTCCTCAACCCGATTGATGGCACACCCCTAGAAAACCAAGGGGCCCATTTGACCCCAAGGGAATGCTTGAGAGTGCTGGCCTTGTATCGATTCGCCAATCCCAAAAGTGAACTTCGTATCGCTGGTGGACGTGAGATTCATTTGCGTAGTTTACAACCAATGGGTTTGTATGCCGCCAACTCGATCTTCCTGGGCGACTACCTCACCACCGAAGGTCAACAGGCTGAAGACGATTATGAAATGCTGGAAGACTTGGGTTTTGAAGTGACCAAGACAGAAGAAGTTCAGGTTTCGTAACCAACCATATAAAATTGGATGACAGGAATTGCTAGATGAGTATCGCGGCACACATTAAAGCCTCACTCGATTTACCAAACATAATTGTCCAAGGTTATCTTGCTGACCTGACCGACTGTCAGTTGCTGGTGCGACCTCAACCGCAAATGAACCACATAGCTTGGCAGTTGGGGCATTTAATTTCAGGCGAAAATTTTCATGTCAATCAAGTCGTACCTGATAGCATGCCGGAACTCCCGGATGGTTTTGCAGACAAGCATACCATCGAGACTTCAGTGATTGATGACCCTGAAGCTTTTTATTCTAAAGCCGAGTACGTGGCAGAAATGCAGCGACAACGGGCCGGAACTCTCGCGGTTTTAGCACAGTTAAGCGATGAACAACTGCTCTCCCCATCCCCAGAATCGATTCACTACTTCGGACCCACAATCGGCTCGGTCTTCGCCGGAGAAGCAACCCACTGGATGATGCACGCCGGCCAATGGGCCGTAGTACGCAGGAACTTGGGTAAGCCGCCGTTGTATTGATTGGAGTTTGATCTTAAAACAAATTGGGTAACCCAGTTTGCTCGCAAACTGGGTTGATGAAGTCAACAAGAGGTCGCGTCTGGCGATGTGGCTGAACAAAATATTGACACAACTCAAAACCTAATGTTGATCCAATTCGAGAGGTAATTCCAACTTGAACATGAGCCCTCTTGCGGCTGCGTCAAACAAAAAACAGGACGATCCCAAGTGGGCTTCGTCCGGTTTTGTTTCTTGGTAGTGTGCCAGTTAGGCGGTTAGAAACTTGGCGTATCCTTACTGCCATTTCCTGTACCAGTGTTGCCCTCGTTGGTGGTTCCTGTCATGCCAGTGAAATTAGAATAGCCAGAAACTGAATTGTTGGTTGCGGTGTTATCATTGAAAGTTGAGTTGGTTATATCAGTAAGATAAAAACCCGTCACGCTACTACTGGCAGTGTTTCCGTTGAAAGTTGAGTTGGTTAAATCATTAACCAAAAATCCATAAAAAGCATTGCCATTAGCGGTGTTGCCCATGATCAGTGCATTACTCCCATTGTATATTCTAAAACCTAAATTAGTATTTGACACATGGTTGTTAATGAGTTGCACCCCATCTTTACTTCCTGAGTGGATTCCAGATTCCGTGCCCTGAAGTTGGATGTTATTTACAACTGCATAGTCAGATGTTTTGATGTTGAAGCTGACCATACCGGAATCGGAACTATTTATTATCGGACTTGACCCACTGAAAGTATGATTGAGCTTCGTGCCGGAATTTACTCCGGTAAACTCAACCGTTCCGCCGCCACCAACAATGGCTTGGCCAGATTTCATAACGATTCCGCTGGCGTAATTATATGCACCCGGCGTGCCATCGATCACAATCAGTGCGTTGGTGCTGGCCGTGTTTTCGATGTAATCTTCGACATCATCGCTCGTAGTAATTGCGTGGTACGATGTAATCTCTTGGCCCAAGTCACCAACTTTGACGCCTTCCAATTCTCCAAGCGTTGATTTTTGATTCGAGACAATATCAATATCACGCACAATTGGGTTGACCATTCTGCGGCCCAGGGCGTTGAGTTTTCGATCTGAACTTTTGCGCCCTTTGCCGAACGGAATTCGCAAGCTGAGCATGCCGGAACCGACACTGCCGCGGATTTGATCGTGTTCATACTGGGCGGTCGCCACAAACCGTGAATCAAAACCCAATAGCGGCAAGTCGTACAAACGCAATTCGGTACGCAAGCGTGGGCCAGTGAGTCCTCGACTGCCGGCGTCATCATGATCAAAGTGATAGACGCCTGCCGAAGCCCAAAGTTCGGCGTCTAAATTTGCGAGACTGAAAGCGGAGCAAGTATTGCAGCTGTTTTCACGTCGCCACAGCAGGCCTTCGGCTTCAAAGTCCATGCCCCAATAAGCGACTTCGCCAGAGCTACCCGATTGCATAAAAACATTGCCACCCTGAAACACAAGTTGCCCAGCACCCCCGCCGCCAACAACACCTTTGATGCCGGTCTCTGGCACATAGCCATTCATGCGAACGCCCCAGTTGACGTCGAGGAGTTCTGCCCCGAATGTGGCTTGCGAAAACGCGTTGTTTTGGGAAGTGCTGCGATGATCAAAGAAACCATAGACGCCAACAATGCGTTCGCTAGCGAGAATCTTTCGATAGCCGAGTCCCCAGTTTCCTTCAGTCGAACGGTCGTCGGTCCACAGTCCACGGAAGTCGAGGAACAGCATGCTGTCTTCGCTTTGCTCCAGCGGCAAAAACAAGTTGGCTTGCCCCAGCCAGCGGTCGTTGCTGCCGTAGGCAGTCATGTCCACATAAGGGCTCCAAATGTTGTCATCTTGGGCCACCGAAGTTTTCACCGAACTGAAAACTAAGCTACTAGCGGCGAGAAATAATAAGGCAAATCTGGATAGAGATTGCCCGCTATTTTTTGATTGCATCTGTCACGGTCCTATGACTACAGAATGGGAGTTAAGAACATTAGTTCTTGCACAGACTCAAACTATCGACCACTAAGTATCTGTAAATTACTTCACATTCCTACACCATCAGGGTGAATCCAAATGACCTAAATTGACACAAGCGAATTTAAGAAACCGGCGGCAAACCGAGAGGGTGTGCGATGGCAGTGATAGCATTGTTTCTCGTAGGTCAGTGCTATGCCTGACGGAGATTGAGAACCGATATTGCTTCCTCGTCAGGCACAGCACTGACCTACAGAGAGCAACAACGTGCGACCTCTTGTCGACTTTGTCGACCCAGTTTGCGAGCAAACTGGGCTACCCGGAAATTGAGCCGAGGTATTGATCTTCATGCACTGCTAGCATCTGAAATGCTTTCTTCAGAAAACCTATTGCCCCGTTCCGCAAACATTTCTATGATTGCCGCGCGTCTGCGTCCCGAGATACCCGTAGGCCGTTAAGATTTTATCTGCCTATTGGTTCATTCAAGATAACCAACCATTATCAATTGTCGGCAGTTCGTGTTTGGTTTGTCCACTCAATTTTCAAGAAAGTGCAAGGATGCATAAAATACATTGGGCGTTGCTTACTCTCTGCATAGCAACATCAAGCATTTGTATTGCACAGGCTGAACCGCTGAACGCCCGGCCACTGCGTGTTCCCAGTAACAGCACATCGCCTGCACCTCAAGTCAGTAACCAACGGGTTTCGGTGACTCCATCTTATTACGCATCGAATGTTACAGCGGTTGGTTCGGCTACTTTGCCCGAGATCCAAAACAAACAAGTACTGCCAGTGAAGGCCGAAACTGATCTTCAGTTACCCAAGAAGGGTTCCTCGTTGGCCCTTCCCAAACGATCTTCTGACTCCAAATCGGGATCGGAGAATTCCTTTCAGTTTGAACCTTTAAACACGACAGGCATTGTGGCCAGTTTGCTGGTTGTGGTGGGCTTGTTTTTAATCGTGGCCTGGGTCGGTAAAAAGAACATGCCACGTTCCATGATGCGACTGCCGACTGAAGTGGTTCAGGTACTAGGAAAAGCCCAACTCTCTGGCAAGCAACAGCTTCAACTGGTACGTGTTGGTCAGCGGTTGATTTTGCTGTCGGTCACGCCGCATGGAGCTGAAACCTTGACCGAGATTACCGATCCGAAGGAAGTCGAAAGCCTGATGGTGCAGTGCAAACTTGAGTCGACCGGAAGTGCCAGCGTCAATTTCAACAAGGTGCTGCACGATATGGGCAACCAACCTGCTCGGGGCTTCCTCGAAGCTTAGTTCGTCATAGTTCCATGTCTCAAAACGAAATACAAATCAAGGTGAACCGAGTGAACTATTGTTTAATACAAGCGAAGTTGTTTCAAAAACAGGCACGAGTTTTGTTCGCTCTTATGCTCGTTGGGTTCCTGTTTGCGTCGTTGGCAGCGGTCACCAGTGCACAAGACCGAATACAAGACGGAATACAAGACAGAATACAAGACAGAATACTGACACCCAGCAGTTATGCTGATAACGAGCTAGATCGCCCGGTGGCCGAAGAAGCGGCAGACTTGGCCGATTTCATCAAAGGCGGGCCAGAAGAGTGGACCAGTCCACAAGGGATGTCGAGCACTATTCAAATCATGGTCATGTTGACCGTGCTCAGCTTGGCACCTGCATTGATCATGATGACCACCAGTTTCGTGCGTATCATTATTGTGTTGGGCTTATTGCGTCAAGCGATTGGAACGCAGCAACTGCCGCCGAGCCAGGTGATTACTGCAATCACCATCTTTATGACCATTATGATCATGTACCCCACGTGGGAAGAAGTCTATTCCGAAAGCATTGGCCCTTACACGGCGGAAGAAATTAACCCTGAAACAGGAATGCAATATCAACTGTTTGCCGCGGTTGATCCAGAGACAGGTGAAGTTGGGCCTGACGAAGCCTGGGAACGTGGAATTAAACCGCTTCGGCATTTCATGAGTAAGCAAATCGATCTCACAGGCAACAGTGATGATGTCTGGATGTTCTACGAATTTTTGCCTGAAGAGACTAAGGCGAAAATCGGTGAACCGCAGTCGTATGACGATGTGCCGATTCAGGCATTGGTTCCCGCTTTTATGTTAAGTGAACTAAAGACCGCGTTTTTAATTGGATTTCAAATCTATTTGCCCTTCCTGATTTTAGATATCGTGATTGCCAGTATTACCATTTCTATGGGAATGATGATGCTGCCACCGGTCATGATCTCGCTGCCATTTAAAATACTACTGTTTGTATTGGTCGATGGTTGGACATTAGTAGTTGGAATGTTGATGCAAAGTTTTGCACCTACGTTGTGACGATGCTGCTTGCGCTGCCAGAAGAAAGAATGAACAACAGATGAATGTAGATACCACAGTTGACTTGACCCGAGAGGCAATGATGATGGCCTTGATGATTGGTGCGCCCGTGTTGTTGGTCGGCATGACGGCCGGTTTGTTGATTGGCTTGATTCAAGCGTTGACTCAAGTTCAAGATCAAACGGTTTCCTTCGTCCCTAAAGTAATCGCCATGGCCGCCGCCTTGGCAATTTCGTTGCCTTGGGTATTGCAAAAACTGATTTTTTATACGGATGATCTATTTTCAAATATCCCTCATCGAATCATGGGCGGATGAACGACTTGCAAAAGTAGCCACTCCTCCTAATCTTAACCCGAAGCGTAAGCGAGGAGGAAGTTTAATTGCGGTTCGTCCTCGCTTACGCTTCTCGCTTGAGATTACGAAATTCAATTCATATTCACAGCACTTCTCACTGGCGAAGCCAGTGGCACCCAGTGAGATCGAAAAAACATAGAGGCCCCAGTGGCCGTGACTAATGCAAACCCTTGACCTTTTAGAACCGACGCTGAATCAGTTATTCATCTTCGCGGCGATCTTGACGCGAATCGGTGGACTGGTTGCTGTTGCGCCTCTATTGGGTACCAATTATGCTCCGCTGAAAATCAAAGGGTTTATTGCGGTGGCACTCTCGCTGCTGTTGACCCCCATGTTTTGGGATTACCAGTTTGTTCACCCTGGAAATTATATGAACTTCATCCTGGTCTTGGGGGGAGAACTGTTTGTCGGGCTTTCCCTAGGGCTCGGCGTTCGACTGCTATTTACAGGCGTGCAAATCACAGGGCAATTGCTGGGGCAAGTTGGTGGTCTTTCGGTTGCTGATGTTTTCAATCCTGCGATGGATTCGAATGTTCCGTTGCTGGCTGTTTTGTTTGACCTCGTGGTATTGGCCATTTTTTTAGTGATCGGCGGGCATCGATATTTAATCTCGGCCTTGTTAGATACGTTCCATGATATTCCGCCTGGCGTCGGTGGGACTTCGCCCGAAATGACGCATGTGTTGGTCAGCATTCTTACGTCTAGTTTTCGCTTAGGCGTCCAAGCGGCCGCTCCTGGAACCGTGGCGTTGATGATGGGCGTATTAGTGATGGGCCTGATTAGTCGAACTTTACCTCAGTTAAATGTTATCGCGGTCGGTTTCAGTTTTAACTCGATGGTGTTATTGATTTTTATTATGTTGACCATCGGTTCCATCGGCTGGGTCTTTCAAAATTCGGTGGAGGATTCGGTCAATCAAGTCCGTGATTTAATTATCAATCGCGTCGCGGATTCAACTTAACTTCCCTGTCAATTCAAACAAAAAATTAACAAGCGAAAAGGGCCAACGTGGCTGACGAAGCTGGAGAAAAGTCCGAAGATCCTACCCCACATCGCAGGGAACAAGCCCGCGAGAAGGGTCAGATTGCGAAAAGTCAGGACTTGATTTCGGCCGGAATGTTAATGATCATGTTGTTGACCTTGATGTATCTCGGCAGCGACTTGATTAATTTTCTTGGCGAATTTGCTAGAGATGGCCTGAATACCGTTCCGCCGCTTCAGGCAGATTTCTCTTGGTCGGTTAATCATTGTGTGGCTGCCATGTGGAGACTAGGCCTGGCGCTCGTGCCAATTCTGTTAGTAATTTTTGCTGGTGGAATCTTTTTGAATATGATGCAAACAGGAATAATCTTTCTGCCTAATAAACTTGGTTTTGACTTTAGCCGTATCAGCCCTGCCGCTGGCGTGAAGCGGCTAATCTCTTTACAAAATGCGGTGAAGCTTGGCTTTGGTATTTTTAAGATTTTTATTGTGGCTGGTGTGGCCATTTTTAGTCTTTGGGCCGATCTTGGGCAAATTTTACATCTGACTGAACAAAGCGTCTTAGCGATTGCCATGTTCTTACTAGATACCGCACTATGGACATCGATTAAAATTGCCGCCGCGCTGTTGATTCTTGCCTTGCTTGACTATGGGTTCCAACTTTGGAAACAAGAACAAGATTTAAAGATGACCAAGCAAGAGATGCGGGAAGAAATGAAAACCTTGCAAGGCGATCCGCAAATGGTGGCTCGACGTAAGCAAGTGGCCCGGCAACTGGCCATGGCCCGCATGTCAGAAGATATCCCGAACGCAGATGTAGTGGTCACCAATCCAACTGAACTGGCGATTGCCTTGCGGTACGATCCACTAGAAATGGCCGCGCCGATTGTCGTTGCCAAAGGAGCCGGTTTGATTGCTCAGCGAATTCGACGCATGGCATTGGAAAACAACATTCCGATTGTCGAACGCAAAGAACTGGCCAGAGCCCTGTATGCCGAAGCCGAAATTGATCATCCCATTTCGGCCGAACGCTTTGGCGCCGTGGCCGAAGTACTGCGTTATGTCTATGATTTGCAAGGAAAACCGATGCCAACGATGGAAGAAATGGGCATGGTTTAATCGGTCTCTGCGAATAAAAGCTCATTTTTCTGTCATCGGTCTGTATCAGGTCGGCTTTTTTCGGTTTACAATAGTCGCATCGAAACTTTGTTTTTCTCCCTGATTCTTTCTGTGAGTCTGATTGCCATGATTAAAAAATCTTCTGCTGCCTGTCTCTCTTTGTTGCTCTTGTTTTCTTTGTCCGCGATCTCAATTGCCGAAGAGGGCAAATGGATTCAACTTTTCAACGGGAAGAATCTAGAAGGCTGGACAGTCAAAATCAACGGACACAAAGTGGGCGAAAACTTTGGCAATACCTTCCGCGTTAAAGATGGGGCCATGCAAGTAGGCTACGAAGCCTATGATGACAATTTCAATTTTCAGTTTGGTCACATCTTCTACAAAGACACCTTTTCGCATTACATCTTGCGAGCCGAATATCGTTTTATCGGCGAACAAGTCAAAGGGGGCGAAAACTGGGCATTACGCAACTCTGGCTTAATGCTGCATGGCGAATCACCAGAGACGATGGCCTTAGATCAGAAATTCCCGGTCTCGATTGAAGTCCAACTGCTAGGCGGCACCGGCAAGGGGAAGAGAACCACGTCTAACCTTTGCACGCCTGGCACACATGTTGAAATGGATGGCAAGGTTTTCAAGAAGCATTGCATCAACAGTTCTTCAGAAACCTATCATGGCGATCAATGGGTCACCGTCGAAGTGGAAGTCCGTGGCAATGAAGTGATGCGTCATAAAATCGATGGCAAAGTGGTTCTCGAATACCAAAAACCACAATTTGACGTTAGCGAAGAACATTCAAAAGCGTTAGCCAAAATCAACGGCGGCATCATGATAGATCACGGCACGATCAGTCTTCAGTCGGAGAGTCACCCTGTGGAGTTCCGCAAGGTGGAATTGATGAAGTTGAAGGATTAGGCTTCAAACAACCGGGTACCCCAGTTTGCTCGCAAACTGGGCGGCCCAGCCGCAAGAGGTTTCATTTTGAATGACGAACTAGGTACTCGGCTTGGAATACTCTTACGCCCTTGAGCAGAGAAAAACAGCTTCACACCTTAACTTGTACCTCTTGTCGACTGCGTCGACCCTGGTTGCGAGCAACCAGGGCTACCCTAACCAGAAACCAAAAATGATGACGCACAATCCTCTAGGCATTAGTCTGCATTTCAGTTTATTTGTTGTCGCAGTCGTTGTATCTATTGATGATGCTTATTCAAATGAAAGAGATGCCAAGGTTACTGTATCAGGCAGTGTCTACTCAACGGATTGCAAATCAGATGGTGCAAAAACACTCCTTGCAAACGCAGTTATTTTCATTGATGGCAAACATTTAGAAACCAAGCAAGTACCGAAGAAGCCTATCGTAGTGGTTGCTGAAAACGGGAATTTGTTTCCCAAACATAGCTGTGTCCTGGTAGGTCAAAAATAATAATTAAGGCAAAGGATGATCGCACATATAACTTCATAGTTGATTCTCCCAATGAGCCTCACTTCGGCAACTTACTCCCTCCAATACCTAATAAATTCGAAAAGGTGTTTGAGAACGCGGCCACGTTAGCAGTGATTGGTTGTGCAGTTGATCCTTCAATTCGAGGATATGTTACTGTTTTGAAAAACGATTACTTTGCAAGATCAAACCAGCAAGGTTCTTTTAAGTTAAGTCGTCCATTAAAGCCTGGACTCTACACAATAACAGCAGTGCATCCACAACATGGCAAAGTGAGTAAAGAGTTTGAGATTACCTCAGGAAATAATAAAACCAGTATTGATCTTGTTTTTATAAAAGAGAAAAACCAGTCGCATTAACGCTTGTTTTATTAAAATCTCAAAATCTCAAAATCTCACGAACCACCTTCCGTGTTCTCTGTCCTCTCTATCAGCAAGCCAAAATGGAAGGGCAAGCCGATAGGTGACGGCAGCTGTTTTGAAAACAGTCGAGCGTGAATAGCGCCTTGTGAGTTCAATTCTCACTCCTTCCGCTACGCATTCGGGATGTGACCCTCGCGGCTGTCTGTAAAACAGTTGCCATAAATCAGCAAAGAAGTGTTAAGTTGTTCACCGACATCACATCCCATTTCCTTAAAAAAAACGACCCTGCTTTAAAACAGGGCCGTGTCGCTTGGCTGATGAAATCAACAATCAATCTCTACATCAAAATCGGCTTGTCTAACGCCCGACGCACTGGCACAAACTGGCCGGCGTGCATCATGCCGTGGGTGGCGATTAGTACATAGATGTGACCTGCGGTGGGGAACATCTCTCGGAACTTCTCCGGGGCAGGTGCGTCGAGATCGGCTTCGCTGGTGGCTGCCAGTGCGGTTTTGGTCGCGGCTTGTACTTTTTCTAGTAGCTCAGTGTATTTCTCTTTGGTGCAGAACTTGGAAGCATCATCACTTCCACAGGTTTCTTTACTGTGCTGATCTGCAAAACCTTCTGGTAGTTCAGCGGCGGCGCCAGGGGCAACCGATTCCAGCAGTTGGCATTCCGAAGCAATCAAGTGCCCTAGCTGCCAGGCCAGGTGATTGCAGCCTTTGCCTGGTCGTTGCATTAGATCGGCATCACTCATGTCGCTGAAGTAGCTTGTGAGTACCATGTTGCTTGTTTCTAGTGTCGTGCGAATTGCGTCTTGTGCGTTCATGTTGTTTCCCCAAATAGATAGCGTGAAAGTTGTCTACAGCCCCAAGCGTAACAAAATATCCCACGATTAAAACCCATACGGATTTTGTGTGAATTAGCTTATAAAGTCGTTGTTGTCCCATCGCATCGTTCATCGTAGGGCATGTAACGATTTTAACAGTGGATCACCTCCTTCGATCAGATTATTTTTCTTCAATGTGACTAGACAAGCGACTTTTCATAAGAAAAACCTAACATTTCACAGGGTTCAATCATTCCGTAAAGATTATGAATCCAGGGCATTCCCATCCTTAAATCAAACCAGGAGATTCGTCGTGAGCGAACAGCGTGGCAAAAGTTATATTGACAAGAGTGTCCAAGGCGGATTAGTTCGTCGAATGCTGGGATACTTTTTGGTTTATCTCGGAGTTAGTCTGGTGATCGCATGTGCTGTGCAGATCTATTCCGATCCATTTTTATCGGCAAGCCAGCACTTGACCAATCTTTGGCATCACCAAGGCCCATTTTTATTGACTGCGATTTGCTTGTTGCCGATGTTTGTGAAAGATATGCTCCAATTCAGCCACCGATTTGTTGGCCCAGTTCGTCGGGCTTCTGGCGTCATTCATCGAGCGACGAAAGGCGATTTTGATCAGCCGTTTAAATTCCGTGAGAATGATCACTGGCAAGAAATGGCCGAAGATTTAAATGTCTTGCTCGATCAACTACGAGACTTCCAAGAAAATGCCAGTGAACCGACGGCAACGAAAGTAGAAGAGTTAGAGCCAGAGGATCGTGATTTGGCGGAGACCTCTTGTTGACTTCGTCAGCCCTGTTTGCGAGCAAACAGGGCTATCTAGCAACGATAAACTATTCTAGCCGCAGACTTATTGCTGGAACTAAGATCTCGATTTTTGTTTCTCTAAACTCAAGAGTATTTGCTCTGCTTCTCTCTCGAGCTTTTTTGCTTCTTCAACTTTTCCAAGATTGCGAAGCACAGATGTGTATTCTCCAAGATATTCAACCCATAGGTCAGCAGGGAAATTAGGAAGTTTTTTGGACTCTTCTAACAGATAAAAATAGGCTCCGGCGGCTGGTTCAAAGTTCTTTAATTTTGCTTGAGCCTCTGCATACTCATGGATTAGACCCAAATGTATACTAGCAGAGGGCGAGCCGAATTTTTCAATCGCAGCAAGTCCTTTCTTAGCATAAACTAATGCGCTATCGCAATCTGAGGCCATGTTTTGCAATGTAGCTAACTGCAAATTGAGAGGAATATATTTTTCGGAAATCTGAAGTTTATGAGATTCAATAGTTGATAGTAATTCTTTTGCCATCACAATTGAATTGCTATATTCTTCTTTTAGATTTGAAACATAAATTTCAAGATCGTACGCATGAATAAACAGTGTACTCTTTTTACCTGCATGTGCTATTGCTAATACGCGACAACGATTAAAGACGGACATTGCTTTATCGTAATTTGCAAGTTCACAATAGGTTAGCCCCAATTTGAATGAACTACAAATTGTAGTGTAGCTTTCTTCACCAAATAATTCAAAACTGAGTTTATTGGCTTGTTTAGAGAGTTGAAGTGCTTGGTCGAATTCTCCAATAAAACAGTTTTTGTCCACACCAGCAAAAAGTTCTATGATTTTAGAAGCGGATTGAGAATCCTCTGGATTGAAATTAATTCCCTTCTCAGCATCCTTGAGTCGGTGTCTTACCTCACGAAGGGACATCGGTGTAGCAATTGTTTCACCATTTTCGATTAAGAATTTCTCCATAGAGATGAGCGAAGATTTCGCAGAACTCCAGTGTTGAAGAATGAAACTACGTTGAATTTTATTTGCTAATTCATCGTATTCTTCAGCAAGTTTTTCTTTGTCAATTAACTCTTGAGCCAGAGCATGATTCATCTGCAAGATTAAGAGTGCAAGAATAAAACACTTGATGCAATTTGCGATCATCTTATTGACTCTTTGGTAATCGAATCATGTTACTTTGAGATGGGAATATTAGCAGGCAAAGCTATAGTCGAATTCTTAAGTCTTGGTAGCAATTTATGAGATTGGCTTAGTCGTGGGGTAGAAGATTCCTATGCTGCAATAATCAATTTAGGAAGGGCAGATAACAACACAAGTATTTGGGTTCTACCGAACGCGAGCTTTGAAGCGGACGATTCCGCCTTCGCCGACTTCGAGTGGCTTGCTGATTTCCCAACGCAGGATTAAAGAACCCATTTCGTTCTCTTGCGTGATGAACTCGGCGTCGATATCGCATTGGGCCGAATTTTCTACCAGTTCTAAGCGTGGTGTCAGATTGTCGATGATCGTCACGTTGCCGATACGTTGGTCACCCAGGTTATCGAAGCGAATGGTGAACTCAATGATGTCGCCCGGCAAAGCGTCGCCTTTGGAAGCGGCTTTGACCACTCGCATTCGAGGTTTGCCTGGGGGCATTTCAAATTTGATGATTTGTTGTGCTTGGCCATCGTGACGTGCTTCGTAGGCTTGTTGGCCTTCGATGACGACTTGAACCGCCACATCGTCATTCCAAGATTCAGCATTCTGTAAACTTTTTGCCAAGCGAAGTTTTTCGCTGATGTCGTATTCGCCCAGGCGAATTAGGTTGAAATTCTCGTAGGGTAAGAATTTTTCTTTAAACTGGATCAAATACTGTTTGTTTTCTAGGCCCACTCCGCGTAAGCGTTCGCGGAAGATATTAGCAGTTCTTGTACCGATATTTTGATCGAGTTCAAGTGGTTGATTCATGTTGCTGGCAAGGCGATTCGTCTGCTGATTGACTATTTGCAAGTCCGCACGGAATCCGGCCATATTGTCGGTGCCAGCATTTTGATTTAAACCATACACTTTACGCACCGCAGCAAACCGAGGAGCATAGATGCAAACCCGATTGCTGGGCGTTACTTCACGACGGCCATCGAGCGTGTCATAATGGCCCACGGTATCTTCGATATTTAAACCATGCACGCCAAATTTGGCGTCGATTTCTGTCGCCACACCACGGTCGCCACCATCGAACAGATATTCGTCTTCTGGCCAGCAAGGCGGAGCTTGAAACGGATAGCCATAAGTTTGTGGAGCAGCACCAAACTGGCCATAACCTGGCTGACAATGAACGCAACCACCTTGAGGCCCACAGAACTGGCATCCGCCTGATCGAGGTCGAGCACCGTAAGTCACATATTGTGGAGGTGCCATTTGTGGTGGCATATATGGAGGAGCCGCTTGGGGTTGGTAGCGATTATAGTAAGGCGCTTGAACAGGTTGCCCAGCATGTTCTGGTGCAATAACTTGAGTTGATTCTAAATCCGAAGCCGATGCGGGTTCTTCATTTGCGACAGGTTCAACTGCGGCCGTTTGTTGCACAGGGTAGGTGTTTTGTGGTGCAGCAGTTGGAGCAGGGGCTTCCCGTTTGATTTCTTCAAACGTCAATCCAGCGGCAGGTTTTGCCGGTTCATTGATACTGGTTCGCCCCGTCAGCGAACAGGCCGTGATGCTTAACAGGCATGAAAAGATAGTCGCGGCTTGTATGAGCCGTGCTTTACGATGATTCCAATTCACGATGGTCCGTTTCATGTTTTTATCGTCGTTGAAGGAAACCGGGTTGCGGTGCGTACATGGGCCGACGAGCCATATTCGGTGGAATATAAGCAGTCGGGGCTTGCGGTATTACTTGTGTTTGACCAGCCTCTGGTACCCGAGGATAGAGCGGCATTTGAATGGCCCGATTCTGTTGCTGAACCACAGGTCGCAGGTCGGTTTGTTGATCATAAATTTTAATCGGAGGCGATTGATAAATGAATTCGCCTGCGGGATCGGATAACGTAGGACGACGTGAACCAATTCTCAAAATGGCGATCGGTCGACCTAAATTATCTGCAGTTTGAATTGGATCTTGCCCAGCAGCCACTTCAAAGTAGGGCTGAAAGTTTGGAATTTGCTGTCGAGGCAATGCGGTTTTCGGATTTTCTAAATAGATCACACGAGTCACAAACTTACCATTTAAGGCAAAGTTGATTTCCTCGGAAGTAATATGAATAGGAATCGGAAAGCGAGTCTCTTTGCCAGCAGGCGGATGTAATCGATCAATCACTTCCACGCTAGGATAAAGCTCGCTGCCAGGGCGCAAAGGAATTTGTGTTAACCGCATGCGATAGACTTGACCAATTAAACAGCCTGCTTTAGTCGGGGCAGGGCGGTCAGGGCCAAATTGTCCGTTCTCAACAAACGAAACATGCGTGCCTTGTGGGGCCACGATTTCGATGGGTTGATAATACCAGGCCATCGGGCGACCCTTCATCAATTGCAACTGACCAATCGCACCAGGAGGCATCGCTTCGTGATAGAAGGGAATGCCTGATTGAGCGTTGGCAGTTCCGATTTGAAGCAGGCTCAAAAGAGCAGCGATCATGATGTAGCAAGTTCGACTGTATTGCATAGCGAGCTTACGTCCTTGTAATGCTTCAAAGTTGTTTTGCCCAAATGGTTGTGAGATCATTCACAGGGAAGGGCAGGGGAGCCTAAGTGGCGGCTCTAATTTCATTTTAAACAAAGGGCACGGTCGCAATATCCGTATTGCGACCGTGCATTTTTTAAACCTGTTCTATCTTAGAACAGAATTTTAGTTGCCGAATTGACGGCGATCAGCATGAGGCGTTCGGAAGTTTGGAGAAGGATGGATATTCTCTTCTACAATCCAGACCTTGTTAGGTGGAGTTGGATAACTCATTCCTGGTTTTTGCTTCACATGAATGTTCAGCTTCGATGTTGGAGCAGGAATGTGCATCTTCGTGTGATTTTTGATCACATGCTTTCGCAACCCGGCTGGTCCACCCAATGGAATGTGTGGAGGCCCTGGCAGTCCGATTGGTGTACCAGTGATTGGCATGCCGTAACCTGGGGTCGTAACTCCAGATACATAAGGCATGGCATAAGGATGAGCCATTGGAGGCATCATGCCTGGCATCATTGGGTAGCCTGGACCCATTGGTCCCATCGCTACAGGACCGGCACCACCAGCTTGAATCACGTTTGGATCAGTCATGCCATCTTCAGGCACTTCGAGGTCTTTGTTACCCAGACGAATGATGGCCATGATCGAACCGCGACGATCAGCTTCAACCACGGGGTCGACACCTGGATCGAGGCGAGTCGAAACCAAAGTTTCAACATTAGCCAGTGCGAGTTCTTGATAATTCGGATCTGGTAGGTAGATCACTTTGGTAACAAAGTTGCCACTACGAATTTGTGCGAAGTCTTCTTCTGTGAATTGAATAGGCACAGCATTGTGTGCTAAGAAGGCTTCGGTTCGTGGAGTAGCAGGTCCGACTTCCAAAGTTGGGTAAAGTTCAACACCTGGTGATCCAGGGATGTTGGTCAACTTCAACCGGTAAATTCCACCTTGTGGAAAGTTCTTTGAGAAGGGGGTGATCTTCGGTTCGGAATCATAAAGACCCGCTCCGCCGACATCCCAAGAGACTTGCATTCCATCAGGGTCTACAAACCGAAGTTGAGAAGTAGTCGACATTCCAGGCATCGGCCCCATCATTGGACCCATTGGTCCCATCGGCATCATGGCTGAAGCCATTTGGATTGGTGGTGGTTGTAGCACACCTGGGCCTGGTCCATCGACGCCTGGACCAGGATGTCGAAGTTGTGCGGTAGGAGGCAAATTGTGCCCACCTACAGCTTGACAACCAACTGAAGCAGCCGCTGTCAGAAAAATTAAGGTCCACATCCAGAACGTTTGTCTCATGATTTCCCCCTCACAGGATTCTTGCCGCCGACTGTTTGCCGGCAACCAGACAGGCAAGATCGGTAATATGTTGCACTTAGTTTTGCTAGTAATCTGCATCGATGTGCCTGAGATCAAATTTGCCAATTTCATAAGTAATAAAAAGTGGCAAACTGACATAGACCCAGTTCAGGCATCCGCCGTAAAATTACGGCCTGCTATAACTCAAAGTTATCGCTTCGGGTCTGATCTTGTATAAGGTCGTTCAACTCACTCAACTTGCGCAGCACGAGAAAAACAACCGTTGCTGTTAATGTTCGGCCCGTTGCAACACGAATCTTTGGCAAAACCCGCAAAACCTCGACATGAAAAAAAATCGTCACAAATTAACATCGCTCGGTTATTCGCTATTTGCCTTGATCGTGGCCATTCTGCCAGTGGTCTGGGTAAGCTGGGCGAATGGTCAGGCTCAAATAGCCTCTGCTGACAGCATTTCTTCACTGCAAAAGAATCCTCCGCTTTCAAGAGAAGCGGTGGATAGCACTGATAGCGTCGACAGCGGTTCCATTGCGAATCAACATCAGGCTCCCGTTCAACAGGTTCCGCAACCAACCAATAATGCGGAAGCCGCAGCTCTGTTGAACCAAGTCACTAGTCGGTTATCGCAACACCTTTCTATTGAAGCAAAGTTACATACCGAAACATTTGGTGTTTTCAATACTTCAGTAACTGGCCATGGAGAGTACCTTCAACTTGGTTCAGATGAAAACCTGCGGGTCTATTTGGGCCTCGACTTTGGGTCAACCAAGTCTGCTATGAAAATGGTTCAGACCACGAGCGAAGATTTAAAGTACCTTTGGTCTTCGTGTAAAACACCTTTAATTGAACAAGCGACACGTATTGATTTGGAGAAAGTTAAAACGGCCCTCCGGTCACAACCGCAAGCAGGTTTACGTGCTGGCCCGCTCAGTCAGATATCAATCGCAGGCTTGCCAGGCATGGTTTCCGAGATTGCCCAGCGGTTTGACTTTGCCGAAGTTGAATCTGGCCAAGTGAACCAGCGGCCTGTCTGGATATTACGTGGTAAACTCAATCAAGCATCGCTAGCAAGAATACTCAAAGATGAATCGATTGACTGGGTCGGTAACACAAAGCAATTGTCACAGTTTAATCGTTGGGAATTATTACCCCATCATTTACCACATCAAGTGGTGATCGCAATCGGCCAAGATGACCTATTCCCTTATCGCATTGATTTCAGAAGATTTACCAGTGAAGGCAAGACGAAGTTGGCTCAACTTGCGACCAATTCCGCTTCACCACTGGTTTCAATTTCCCTGAGTTCCGTGAAATTGGATCAGCCAATTGACTCTGCCAAGTTTGATACGCCGCTAGATATCGATCATTGGAAAGATGATACCGTGCGGTATATCTCCTCTTTGATAGGCACAAAGCCGTTAATATCTGCCCAGTAACGGACATGCGAACATTAGCTTTGGGCCAGGACGCTAGAGCTTAGCGCGGTTTCGGGCTATACTTAGAGTTCGGGCAATCATTGGATTGGACCATTCCTTTCTTTCTTCACCGGGTTCGTCTCGGATAGCAACGTGACAAACATTTTCCGGACGCTGGCCATCGTTTCTCTGGCGCTGTTAAGTCTTAACGTATTACTAGGGCTACGGATCGGCGATTACAACGGCCAAATTGACCAGTTGCACAAAACTGCCCAACAAGTGAAGTCAGAAACTGATCCTGCAAAACAAACGCAGATCAAATCGACCTTTCAAACTCAACAAGCCGAGTGGAGCGAAATCCGGGGCAGGGCAGGGGTCCACATGGTTTTGGGAACCCTGGCGGCCATTTGTACTGTGCTAGCAAGTTGTGTGTGCCTGACCTACTTTGTTGGCACAAGCCGCTGGTGTAAAGAAGTAACCGAGGCGTACCACTTTGAGACGGCACTGGCCGAGCGTTCGGCAAATATGAAACGGCTCGCTTTTCAATTGGCCGTTGCCACCATGACCACCATGATGTTGCTGGTGGCCATCGGTAGCTTGGTCTCCAGCACCGGCGATTACTTTCGGGCCTGGTCTCCAGTGATGGTAACGCCCCACATGATTTTCGGTTTTGCTGCAACCGCACTTGTTGCGTTCATTTTTTTGAAACAAATGCAGTTAGTAACAGAGAACTATCAAATCATTCGTCAACTCAGCGAGCAAGTGCAAAAGGTTCGCCAAGATAAAGACCCTGCTTCGCCAGCACCAAAATCGAATTCACCTGCTGCCGACTAAACTGGCCTCAAACCAAGGTTCTCTCTATGCGAGCAGTTGTTCAACGCGTTTCCTCAGCGAGTGTAACCGTCAATGAAGAAATTGTCGGCCAGATCCAAACCGGCTTGTTAGTCTTGCTAGGTGTTTCGCCAGACGATGATCAGACCGATGTGAACTACCTTGCAGAGAAAACGGCCCATCTTCGTATCTTTGAAGACGAAGATGGAAAAATGAATCGCTCAGTGTTAGACATCGGCGGTTCGATTTTAGCCGTGAGTCAATTCACACTCTATGGAGACTGCCGCAAAGGCCGCAGACCCAGCTTCACCTCCGCCGCCGGACCTGAGCCTGCGAACGAACTGTACGAAGCCTATGTCGCTGCCTTAAAAGAATTGAACCTCCCAGTCCAAACCGGCATCTTCCGCGCAAACATGGACGTCGCCTCAGTCAACGACGGGCCTGTGACTCTGTTGCTAGATAGTAAAAAAGAATTCTAAGCAGTGTAAAACAGAGCAGGGCAGGGGGAGCAAAATAATCTCCCCCAATTTCACACTCTATCCACCCACTATCGAAACCACGTACCAATCTGCTCAGTAGCAATCTGTTGTAGTTCATTGCCTTGGTGATAGCCGAAGTGTTCCATCAACAACGGATCACCAACGGCAGCGGCGATCAAGATGATCAGCTTGGCATACGTCGAGATGTTCGACCACATACTTCTGTGATTCCAGAACTTGATGGCAGTGCCGAATGATTTCTTTAGGCGAACGCGCACGCCGTTTCGTTCGACACTCCAAATTTCATCTAATACCAAATGCGTCATGAAGCCAACAAACACGGCGGCCGCTTTGAACAAACGGATTTCGATCTCGGTGCCAGACACCACCAGGAATGCAAACAGCGCAGCCGAGATAGCCGCTGGTACACTGTGCCACATGCCCCTGTGTTTGGTGTAGCGTTTGAAAAACTCGGCCACGCCAAATCGCATCACGATGTAACACAGCACGCCGGCCAGTGCCATTGATTCAGGCGATAGTCCTAGCTTCGTCCAGCGGTCTATCATTAACAGCGGAACAATCGCCGCGATCACCGACGTCGTTTCTTTTACCGGCTTGCCAGACGAACTATCAAGGTCAGGCAAAATTCCGGCCACGCTACACAAGCCAGCACTCAACATGCAAGTCACAGGGTTCACATTAAACACGGCCCAAGCAATTGAGCCGTAGCCAATGCCAACCACGGTGCTGGTGGTAATGTGTGTGTTGAAACCTGCCATGATCTGTTGGCCTTTGTATCGCTATGGTGTGTGGAAAATGTATGGTTCGGTTGGACAGTATCTAGGGCTACAAGTTTTACGTGAAACTGGCGGTATAGTTCTAGGTCAATTTAGGCTCAATTTTAGAACTCGCCTGCACTGCTAGCAAATAGTGTAAACTGGGGTTCGGCGTATGGCCGCAGATCGATATACTCTGCCGTTTGCTGGGAACCAAGTTCAACACCTTTTTTGCCCCCCTATTCATTTCTTTACTGATTGAACCACCATGGGAAATTCGTACGACGTCTTCATGTTAATTGTGATGGTGGCTGCTGTTGCCTGGGGCCTGTACAAAGGATTTGCCTGGCAAGTTGCATCGTTTGCTGCCATCGTGGTTAGCTATATCGTCGCAGTGCAAATGCGTGGACCTGTGGCTGAAATGTTAGACATCGACCCGCCTTGGAATAAACTGGTCGCCATGCTGGGCCTGTTTGTGGTCACCTCATTAATTGTCTGGACCATATTTCGCATGGCATCGACAAGCATCGAAAAATTCAAGCTCAAAGATTTTGATCGACAGATCGGCGCAGTCCTAGGCGGAGTCAAAGGCATGGTCGCATGTACCATCATTACGATGTTCGCGTTGTCGTTTGTCAAACCCGAAAGTCGACAGAAAATTGTTGACTCAAAATCAGGCTATTTAATCTCGCAGTTTATTGATAAAGCCCATGGCATCATGCCAGAAGAAGTCCACGATGTGATTCATCCTTATTTCGATAAATTCAAGCAACAAATGGGAGACGATGCCGTCAATCCAGTGGTCGATTTAGAGACCCTGGGCGAACAGCTTCCAGGGCAATTGCAACAGTTTCCTGGTCAAGTGCAAAACCTGCAAAATCAGGCCAGCCAATACCAACAACAAATCAATCAACTTCAGCAGCAAAATCAACAACAAATTGACGCCGCCAGAAACCTGATCGATGCGAGCATCAACCCGCCCAATTCTCAACCCTACGCACCGCCATACACACCGC
>NVWB01000207.1 GCA_002733575.1 Blastopirellula sp.
GGCCGTTTCGCTTACAGGGAATTACTTTAGTAAAAAAATCAGAACGACCTGGAATGGTCGAAGAATATGGCATTGCAGATGAAAGCTATCCTGTTGATGCTATCGATTTAACGGATTTTGAATCAATTCCTTACGAAGACCCAATGACAGAGCAGCGCTTAGAGTTTATGCGAAATGTTGGGCAGTAAAGCCAGCCTTCGTTGATCGGAAACTGGCATTAAAGTTTAACCGCCCACTTACATCCCTTTATGCGTATTTCAGAATCACTAATGTCTAGGTCTTTTGGTTCTAATACGTTCTCGCCAAATTGATAACGAGGTTTTATCAGGCCTTCGCTCATTTGGGTATCATAAATACTTGCGTGCTGGCGAATACTCTTATTGAGTTGCTGGTAATTCTGCCATTGTTGTTCGCTACTGTTTTTCTGCAAGCGTTCGCAGGTTTTGTTGGGGGAAATAATGTAGGTTGAAGCATTATTACCGCCAAAACCCTTGGCGTTTAGAAAGCTGATTGGCATCGCTTTTGGATCAAATACTTCGTGTTGTAAAATAAAGCGTAAATTGTCTTGGCTAACGTCGCTGGCAATATTAGCGCTGGTGGTGATACCAGGTAAGATACCTTCAGACCACGCTCCTAGCGTAGTAAATAGCTGATCGGCTGAGGCGGATGCTAGCGAGTGGCCTAAGTGAGCTTTAATGGCGGTGATTGGCCATTGCTTAATTTTGAATGCCTGTGCGAGATTGGAAAATATTTCTGATTCTGTGGTGCGATTTTGTGGCGTGCTGCTGCCATGAGCGTGTACGTAACTGCCCTTGATTACGGCTTCTTCACCGAGATCTCTTTTCGCTGCGGCTAGCGCTTTCCCCATTGTTATGTAGTTACCGATGCCTGGGCTTGAGATGGATTTTTTGTAGCCATCGGCATGAACGAATACATCGCCTATAGAACCATGAGCCGTTAACCCTAATTCTAAAGTGAGCTGCGCATCGCAAAGAACAAAAAACTGAGCGGATTCGGCTAAGGTGAAACCGGTATTTTCTGCAAAAGGGCGGCTAGCGTTTTCGAATGGCGTGCTTTGATGCGGTTCAAGCTGATCCAGTTGGCGAAGTTTCTTTTCTGTCGCGAGGGCTGTCATAGCGTTGTAACCTTCCACAATTTCTGGCTCTAGCGGTGCTTCACTGGTGCCAACCAATACAATGCGTCGCTTACCTGAGCGTATGTCATCACACGCCAGCTTAAGGTTGTATAAAAAAGTGGCGCAAGCACCGACCATGGTGCCAGTTGCGCCAATATTGCCGAGAACATAGGCATTGATAAAATCAGCGGGCATTTGTGCCAAGCCCAGTGCACATTGCTTAGAGCTGGTGCGTTTCCCCAAAGTAGGTGCTTGCAACATGCCAGCGTGGCCTTCTGGGCTGAGCTGTCCCATTGCAGCACCGGCATAGACGGCAATTTCATCAGGTTTCACATGAGAACTGAGCAGTTCCCATTCAATACCGGTTGAGCGTATTGCATCTGACGCGGCATATACAGCCATTTGTAGACCACGTGGATGATGATGAGACGGATAAAGCTGGGCAGGATCGAATCCTTTCGGCATTTGAGCAGCGCTTTGCACGGCATTTTTTTTATAGTCTAACTTCCAACACGACTGACCTTGCTCATCAGTGAAAGGCGAGTGGAAAGGGGTTTTATTAGCATCCCAGTGAATATTATCCCATTGGCGAATAAGGCTATGATCGAGTAGGTATTTTGAATCACTTGTTCGGGATAAATTATCGTCGTTTAGCCCCATTACCTGCGCAAGACTTTGCAAAGTTTGTTGCTGCTTGGTTTGACTGATTGCATTAAAAATAATGCGCCTATAACCATGACCTGCAGAGCTACGGCCAGCGGCGCTAATGCCTCCATAACCGGTAATGATAACGGCTTTGGCTTGGTGATTGTGCTGGCTCATGATGCTTCCTAGGTTTCGAGAAATGGCATTAGCCTTATTATGAGCGCATAAGAAAAAGTCTTATTAGGATGAAAAAGACGGAAACTATGTTAATAAAGACAATTGAAGCGGCCTTTTAGAAAGACACTCATGACTTCAGATTCAGATCCAAGCTTGAATACGAAAATGCATTTGGCAGGCAAAAATGTTCGACATATAACCATTCTCGCCTTTGAACAGATGCTCGGGTCGAGTGCAGCTACACCGATGGAAATGCTGGAAGCGGCAAGAGCCAGGTTAAAGGTTAATCGCGCTGATAATATCGACTTTAAAATAGAGGTCGCCGCACCAGAGGTGGGACCTTTATCGCTATTAGGGGGCTTTCAAATACGCCCTCATTGCCAGTTATCCGACATAGAATCGACGGACTTAATTGTTGTGCCCGCATTATGGCGTAATCCGGTGAATACACTGCGTAATCATAAGGACACGACAATTCCGTGGCTAAGAAAGCAATATCTAGCTGGCGCAAGCATCATGGCGATTGGGACGGGGGTTAGCCTGGTTGCAGAGGCCGGTATTTTAGAGGGAAAAGCTGCCACGACGCATTGGCATTACTTAGAGCAGTTTGCCCGAGAATATCCTCGAGTTAACCTTCAAACTAAGCATTTACTCAGTCGGGACGAATTTATTGTGCAGCCAGTGTGAGTTCTGCCGCTGATATGATGATTCATTGGCTGGGGCTGGTTTTTGGTAAAGAGCTTTCGCTACAAGTTGAGCAGCAGTTCTCTCCAGAGGTGCGCAACTCGTTTGATTCTAAAGTATTTCATGCCGAGATGGGTAATCAACACCCTGATGAGTTAGTTGCTAATGCTCAAAGTTGGCTACAGCAAAATCTTAGCCAAGGCTTGGATTTAACCACTTTAGCGAGACAGGCAGGGCTGAGTACAAGGCAGCTTTGTCGGCGCTTCAAAACCGTCTGTGGTAAGACTTTAGGGCAGTACCAGCAACAGCTGCGCTGCCAGGAAGCAAAGGACTTATTAAAAAATACCGACATGGCGATTGCTGATATTGGTCTTGCGGTCGGCTATAGCGATATCAGTCATTTTGGCCGTATCTTTAGCCGGTATTCTGGCCAAAGCCCGAAAGCGTATCGTAATAAGGTGAGACATAAGTTGTTTGTCGGCTAATATTTCTGTTCACTTGCTGGTCAAGTCGCTATAATCCCGCAGTTATTTTAGGCGGGGTTTATCGGCGGTATGCGCCTTATTCGTGGGTTATACAACATTCCATCCGACTTTTCGGGCTGCGTTGCGACTATTGGCAACTTCGACGGTGTTCATTTGGGGCATCAGGCGATTCTACAGCAGTTGAAAAAACAGGGTGAGGAACATCAGTTACCAACTGTGGTGATGATGTTTGAGCCGCAGCCGCGTGAGTTTTTTTCACCGGACCAAGCCCCTGCACGCCTAGCAAACATGAGCGAGAAGCTACAAGATCTCGCCAGTTTCGGCATTGATTACATTTTATGCCTGCCATTTAACCAAAAATTACGCTCGATGAGTGCGGATCAGTTTATTCAGACCATCTTGCTAGATGGCCTACAAATTCGCCACTTGATCATCGGTGATGATTTTCGCTTTGGTTGCGATCGTACCGGTGATTATCAGCTATTGCAGCAAGCGGGTAACAAAGCTGGCTTTAGCGTTGAAGATACTAAAACCTTCGAGCTAGAAGGTGAGCGTGTAAGTAGTACTCGAGTTAGAGAATATTTAACTGCAAATGATTTAGCGGCGGCGAATACCTTATTAGGTCGGCCTTATCGTATGAGTGGCCGTATTGGTTATGGTCGCCAGCTAGGCCGCACGATTGGTATACCAACGGCGAATGTTATTTTACAACGTAATAAGCTTCCTATGACGGGGGTTTATGCGGTGAAAGCGATTGAAATCACAGTAGATGCTTGTCATGAAAGCCAAGCGCTTGATCAGTCAGGAAACGTTAAGGAATGGCAGGGTGTAGCCAATATTGGGGTAAAACCTACGGTTGCCGGTACGCCTGAGCCTTCGTTAGAAGTCCATATTTTCGATTTCCCTAGTTCCGCAGAGGAAGGCGAGCTTTATGGCAAGCGCTTAACGATTGAGTTTTGTCAGAAAATTCGCGAAGAGAAAAAGTTTAAGGGCTTGGATGAGCTTAAAGCTGCCATTGCCAATGATATGCAGGTTGCGCGGGAATTCTTTTCCCCTAGTTAGCAGCGACTGTGCAACGAATAACCAGAATTAAATTTTAAAAACATAAGTGCCTAACCGCAGATTATAGTTGGAAGAAAAAATGAGCAAAAAAGACCAAGCACCAGAGAGCCAGTACAAGGTTACATTGAATTTGCCAGAAACCGATTTCCCCATGCGTGGAAACTTGGCAAAGCGTGAGCCTGAATTATTAGCCCAGTGGCAAGAAATGGGTTTGTATCAGCAAATTCGTAAAGCCCGCTCTGGTCGCAAACAGTTTATTTTGCACGATGGCCCTCCGTACGCCAATGGTGATATTCACATTGGCCACGCGGTGAATAAGGTCTTAAAAGACATCATCATCAAGTCTAAGACTATGTCTGGTTTTGATGCGCCGTATGTTCCTGGTTGGGATTGCCACGGTTTACCGATTGAATTAAAAGTTGAAGAACTGGTGGGTAAAGCAGGGGATAAAGTAACCCCTGCTGAGTTCCGCCAGCATTGTCGTGAATACGCAGCCAAGCAAGTAGATGGTCAGCGTGAAGGTTTCAAGCGTTTGATGGTTTTAGGTGATTGGGAAAACCCTTACCTAACCATGGACTTCAAATTTGAAGCTAATATCATTCGTACCCTCGGTAAAATCGCTGATAACGGCCACCTAGAAAAAGGCTTTAAGCCAGTTAACTGGTGTATGGATTGTGGTTCTGCTTTGGCGGAAGCTGAAGTTGAATACCAAGATAAAAAGTCGATCTCTATCGATGTGAAATTTGCTTTCACCGATACTGCTGCTTTGTTGACTGCCTTTGGTGCAGACGCTGCTTTGACTGATTCTTATGCTGATAAGACAGCAAATATCGTTATCTGGACAACAACCCCTTGGACTTTACCTGCTAACGAAGCAGTTTCAGTTCACCCTGAGCTTGAGTACTCTTTAGTACACCTAACAGAACAAGATGAAATTTTAGTATTAGCAACCGCACTGGTTGAAGATGCAATGGGTCGTTATGGCATCACAGATTTTAACGTGATCGCTAATGCTAAAGGCTCGGCCTTTGGTCAGTTACCTGAGCAAGATTCAGCGCCTTTCGCTGTGACTCATCCGTTTATGACTGTTAACGCAATTGCCAAGACAGTGCCAGTAATCACTGGCAATCACGTAACTGCAGATGCCGGTACCGGTTCTGTACATACCGCACCGATGCACGGTGCAGACGATTATGTTGTTTGTAATCAATACGGTATTGTTTCTGAGTTAATGTTAGTCAGTGCTGAAGGAACCTTTATCAGTACCCCAGCATTAGAACGCTTAGAACTTACCGGTTTGTCGGTTGCTGATAAAGGTAACTTCCGCGTATTGGGTATTCTGGGTGATCCTCTCATCGGTGCTGTGGGTTCTTTAATTAAGAAATTAAAAATCGAGCACAGCTACCCACATTGCTGGCGCCATAAAACGCCGATCATTTTCCGTGCGACGCCACAGTGGTTTATCGCCATGGAAGCTGAAAAAGCGGAAACGTCTTTATTATCACAAGCGATGCATGCGGTTGTGAACGATATCGAGTGGCGTCCAACTTGGGGTAAGGCTCGTATTGAAGGCATGATGACGGGTCGTCCTGACTGGTGTATTTCTCGTCAGCGTACTTGGGGTGTGCCCATTGCCTTATTCGTTCATAAAGAAACCTCTGCACTGCATCCAGATAGCAAAGCCTTGATCGAAAAAGTTGCACTGAAAGTTGAAGAAAAAGGTATCGAGGCCTGGTTCGATCTGGAAGTGGAAGATCTGCTTAGCGCTGCAGACGCTGAAAATTATGTGAAAGTGACTGATACCTTAGACGTATGGTTTGATTCCGGTGTTACGCACGTTGCCGTTCTAGATGAGCGTGATGGTTTATCGTCACCCGCTGACTTGTATCTTGAAGGGTCAGATCAACACCGTGGTTGGTTCCAGTCGTCATTATTGACCTCGGTCGCGGCTAAAGGCCAAGCCCCTTATAAAACAGCTTTGACCCACGGTTTTGCCGTTGATTCTAAAGGCCGTAAAATGTCGAAGTCGATCGGTAATACCGTATCGCCAATCGATGTTATGGATAAGCTAGGCGCTGACATTTTACGCTGGTGGGTAGCCGATACCGACTACAGCACTGAGATGACAGTTTCCGATGAGATTTTAAAGCGTAATGCTGATTCTTATCGTCGTATTCGTAATACTTGTCGCTTCTTATTGGCCAACATTTCTGGCTTTAATCCTAAAACGGATTTGGTAGCGGTTGAAGATATGTTGCCACTGGATGCGTGGATCTTGGATCACGCCGGGACTATCGACAAGCAAGTGAAAGAGCTTTATACCGACTATAATTTCAGCGGCTTAACCAAGCTGTTGATGAACTTTAGTGTGGGTGAGTTGGGTTCTTTCTATCTAGATATCATCAAAGATCGCCAGTACACCTGCAAGACTGATGGTCTTGCTCGTCGTAGTGCTCAGACTGCCTTGTATCATATTGCGGAAGCAATGGTACGTTGGGTTGCTCCGATATTAAGTTTCACCGCGGAAGAAATTTGGGATGTATTGCCGGTTGCAGTCGACGACCAGGGTAATGATATTGAGCGTGAAAAATCTGTTCTACTCGCTGAGTGGTATGAGCTGCCAGAAGTTAAAGACTTGAAGCTAGACGATGCTTACTGGCGCGAGATCATGGCCGTTAAAACGGCGGTGAATAAAGTATTAGAAGAAGCGCGCGCTGAAAAAACAGTGGGTTCTAGTTTAGCGGCTGATGTGACTTTATATGCTGATGAGGCATTAAAAGCTCAGTTAGAAAAGCTCGGTGAAGAACTGCGTTTTGTAACGATTACTTCGAAAGCAGATGTTGAGACTTTGGCATCAGCGGATGAAGCGGCTGCTGCTTCCAATATTCAGAAAACAGATATCAGTGGTCTACGTTTATCGCTTACGGCTTCAACCGCTGACAAGTGCGAGCGCTGCTGGCACCATAATATGACGGTTGGCTTGCACCCTGAGTATGCAACTTTATGCAGCCGTTGTGTGACGAATATTGCGGGGGATGGCGAAGTACGCCATTTCGCATAAGCTAGATATATTGAAAAAATAGAGAATATTAAAATGAATCAAGAACGCAAGGCTGGGGAACCCTCAGCCCTGATTTGGTTATGGTTGACGGTCTTCGTGATTGCGTTCGATCTCATTACCAAGCAGTTAGCAGAAAACTATTTAAGCTATGGTCAGCCTGTACCTATTTTACCGGTATTTGATTTGACCTTGCTTTATAACCCAGGTGCCGCTTTTAGCTTTTTGGCTGGAGAAGATGGTTGGCAGCGTTGGTTTTTTACCGCGATTGCTGTGGGTGTGAGCATTATGCTCATTAGCTGGTTGTATAAATTACCGCGTGAAAATAAATGGCTGGCAGTAGCGCTAACCCTTATTTTAGGGGGGGCACTAGGCAATTTATTTGATCGCTTAGTCTATGGCCATGTGATTGATTTTATTTCAGTGCATTGGGAAGGCTCTTACTTCCCAGCATTTAATATTGCGGATAGTGCCATTACCATTGGCGCCATCATGTTAGGTTTAGACGTGGTTTTTGAAGCCCGTCGTGAAAAAGCGGCTGCTAAAATTGAGCAAGAGTCGTCCACACCGATTAAGAATGAAGGTAAAAAATAATGTCTAATTCTATTCAAACGATTGCGGCTGAATCTAAAATATCTATGCACTTTGCATTACGTATAGACGGTATTGCAACAGATGGTACGCTTACAAAAGACGAAGTTGATTCAACCTTTAATAATAAACCTGCTGAGTTTGTCTTAGGTGATGGCAATTTATTGCCGGGCTTCGAAGAGTTTTTAATCGGCCTAACAACAGGTGATCATAAAACTTTTACAGTGCCTGCAGAAAAAGCATTCGGGCAAACAAACCCGCAGAATATTCAAGAAATGAAGCGCTCTACCTTTGCTGTTGATATGCCTCTTTCTCCTGGTTTAGTGGTTTCTTTTGCCGACGCTGCTAAAGCTGAATTACCCGGTGTGATTAAATCCATTGAAGGCGATTATGTGATGGTTGATTTCAATCACCCGCTAGCAGGTAAAGATTTAGAATTTGAAGTTCAGATTCTTGCTGTCGATAGCATAAGCCCTGTGGAAGCTTAAACATGAAGATAAGAATGGCTAATCCGCGTGGCTTTTGCGCGGGTGTTGATCGTGCAATTGATATCGTAAATCGTGCCCTAGATTTATTTGAGCCACCTATTTATGTGCGCCATGAAGTCGTTCATAACAAGTTTGTGGTCAATAACTTGCGTGAGCGTGGTGCTGTTTTTATTGATGAACTGCACGAAGTACCAGACGATAGTATTGTGATTTTCTCTGCTCATGGTGTTTCGCAAGCAGTGCGTCATGAAGCCGCTAAGCGTGGGCTAAAAGTATTTGATGCCACTTGTCCGCTGGTAACCAAAGTGCACTTAGAAGTTAGTCGTTATAGCGCGGCGGGCAGTGAATGCATTTTGATTGGCCACAAAGGCCACCCCGAAGTTGAAGGCACTATGGGTCAGTACGACCATTCTAAGGGTGGTGATATCTATCTGGTTGAAGATGAAAAGGATGTTGCCGCTTTAGAAGTTAACAATCCTGCCGCACTTTATTTCGTAACTCAAACCACGCTTTCGATGGATGATACTGCAAAAGTTATTGAAGCTTTACGCGCCAAGTTTGAAAAAATTGAAGGCCCGCGTAAAGACGATATTTGCTACGCCACCCAGAACCGCCAAGATGCGGTGAAAGTGTTAGCGACAGGTTCTGAATTGTTATTAATTGTTGGCTCACCAAACAGTTCTAACTCCAATCGCTTACGCGAGTTGGGTGAGCGTATGGGAGCTAAGGCTTACTTAATTGATAATGCTGAAGAGATTCAGCAAGAATGGTTAGAGGGTGTGGAGAGCATTGGAATTACTGCGGGCGCTTCAGCTCCTGAAGTTCTGGTACAAGCTGTCGTTGATCGTCTAAAAGAATGGGGCGGTGAAGTGCCTGAAGAGCTGCAGGGGCAGGAAGAGAACGTTGTGTTTTCTTTGCCAAAAGAGCTTAGGTTAATAGACATCTCTGAGTAGCACTAATTTCAATATTAGTTGTTATTTAAAAGGGCGCTAACGCCCTTTTGTCGTTATTTCTACTAGATCAATAGTTGACTCGATTGGCTATACATTCTGGACAGTCGGCATTGGTTAAGTCATTACCACTCCAGTCACGAATAACTGATTTGTCAAAATCTAATACTTTGCGTCCGCGATTATCTGCTGCAAATAACCCCATAAACGAATCTTCATCTGCAACGCCAGTCATAGGGGTGGCAGCGACTATAAAGCACTGCCTTATATCAGGCAAATCTGGGTAGATTGTATCATCGTCACATGTGAATATTTCGATACCGTAAGTTGCTATACCGTTGAAGTTGACTTCCCATTGCCCTGTAGCATTAATAGTAAATCCCAGTGCTGCCATATCAGCGGTGTAAGTAACATTGTTTTGATAAAAGCGTTCTTGTAGCTGCACAACTTGAAGGAGCTTGGTCATAGTACCTTCACGCTGACTTTCTAATACGTAGTGTCGATAACTTGGCATTACTACGGTTACGAGTATGCCAATGATAGCAATGACTATCATCAGCTCTATTAGGGTAAATCCACGTTGTTTCATTTTCAGCCTCCCGCTGAATAAACCATAATAACTATTAATAATCATTGCTATTATGGTTGGAATTAATTGTTGTTATAGTGAGCGCCAGTAATCTTTTTTGACTAAATCACAGCGTGAAATACCACCGCCTAATGAGTTGGTTCCACTAAGAATTACTGAGCCAGTACTTTCACAATCATCAGGACAATCGACATCTGGATTACTTTCGCATGGTGGTGGCTGGCAACTTGAGTGGCTTGGGTATTGCTCACAAAATGCTTCTTGGCCTGCATCAGAAGTACGAACTTCAATTACTTGTGGTGCAATGCCTATGTTTGGTAATGGAATTCCTTTGATTACAGGGCTCACAGAATCCAGATCAGGATCATCGTCACCTAAATAGTCGATATTGTAAGCCATAGAAGAACCAATATCCGCATTACAGGTATTAGGGTTTGGTGCAGATATCTGTGGAGAAAATGTAGTGAAAAACATATTTCCACTAGACGTTAATGGTGTCGCCAGCACCTTCTCTCCGGCTGCCAAGTCATATTGCCAACCTTCTGCAGCTATCGCTGTAGTCAGTTGACTACCGTATGGAATATTTTCCAAATCTGAGCGCTGTAGCGTCTTATAAGGGGTAGGCATGCTAGTTATGTGAGGGTCTTTGATTATGTAAAAACTATCTTTAGAATCTGCTTGTAGTGGGTGAGCTCTGTATCCAGAACCAATTGCTAGAGTTATGTTTCCATCCCCAGTGCTATCAGAAAAATAGGATACGCTAGGAGCATAGTAGAAGCGTTGATAGTTAGAGCTATTTTTATTAGCATCAAAGAGTAAGCCTGCCCCTCCAATGAAGTCAGACTTTCCTGTTGTTTCTTTATTAATATCAAAGCGCCAAATTCGGCCACCGATATCGCTTACATAGAAATAATCAGTAATCTGGTCACCATCAAAATCAACAATTTTAACTTCACTGGTAATCGAACTAGTCATCTCCGTTAAATTAGTAGAGGCTCCACTATTACTTGCACTCCATAGTAATTCCCCTGATTCTGGGTCAATCATATAGACAGAGTTACCCATGCTATTGGGAGCGCGACTGCTACGGTTATCTTCATCAGGATCGTAACCACCACCGAATAATAAAACGACTTTAGTTTTACCTTGCCAGTTAACCTTTGCTAATGTCATTGGCGCCCAGCTCTCTCCCATTTTGTCAAAATCATCACTAAGTCCACCGCTAATTTCCCACTGAAATTTCGGAGCATCAGGGTCGCTGATATCCAGTGCGTAATAATGGCGACCACCACGACGTAAGCCAAAGAACAATAATACTTTCTCACCGTTATCAACCTGCGCGTTTTGGTTTACATCGATATGCCAATAATTAATTGGGCCATCAACACCATAGGCCTTAGGCTGTGCTAGATCGCTAGTGCGGTATAACCCTGCATTGGCTAGTAACTCTTTGGGTATGAATGAAAAGTATTCTTTGAAAACATGCTTGTCTGCTTTAAAAGCATGTAAATAACCACTGTTGGTTCCTACAAATACAACACCGTTAGCCGTTACACGGTTGTTAGTTGGATCGGTGGTATAGCTATAATTGATAACAATGGGGCGACTATGAAGAGGATCTTCCATTTGGGCGCGGGTTCCCTCGCCATCCTTCCTGTTTAACCAGTCAATTAACCCAATATGCTCTTCAGCAGATGCACTGGCTGCTAAACCTAACATGGTTTTGGTAATGTTATCGGTTGTTAACGTAGTCGATAAAGTTCCTTTTGTATCGGTTAAGTGAGTGAAAATATTCTTCTCTTTGGTGAGGTTAGCGGCTGCCCCACCGATCACAACATCTCCGCCATCACTAATAGTCGGATCAGTCCAATAGCTTCTAGACGCTTCTTTAAATAGTCCTGAAGTATCAATTGCCGCATCACCTGCAGCATCGACTACGAGTCCTTCGGGAGATAAACGATAGCTTTTCAAGTTTCCTTGCCAGTTGTTATCAGCAGAAGGGACAAACATTGCATAATAAAGATCATCTAAGTGCTCTAAGCTATTATATGCATTTGCAGCTACTGCAGGTGCAACAAAAGTAACTGGATCATCAATAACGGCGGCAACAGATTCTTTAAAGGCCGCTACGATTGCCGCTTTATTACTTGCTGATTTATAAATCCCCTTGCCATGTTTAGCAATGTTTTGCATACGGGTAAGGGCGCTGCTATTGGTTCCATCGTCATCGAAAAAGCCCCCAATTACATGAGTGCGAATGGTTTGCTTGCCCGCTAAATCAGGGCGCTGGTCAAAGTTTGCTAGGTAATAAGCCAGCTCTTCAGCACAGCCTCCATTCCCTGAGCAGCTATGGCTTAACCCTTCGCCGCTAGGAAAATTGATTCCTGAAATCAACGTCTTAATTTTGCTGTTAGCACCATCATCATTAGTTGGCACTCCATCGGTAAAGAGTACGATACTACTTATGCTTTGGCAGGCGCTAGTAATCGGGGATAAATAGGTATCTCCATTTCGTGATGTGCTTACGCTAGGGGTTGATACATGATCGGTGTCATTACTATTAGACGAGCCGTGATTAATATAGCCATCGGAATTTCTATCTAGCGTTGTGCCTGCCTTTTGTATTCGGGCAGCAGAATCTTTTCCATACACAACGCTATCGCCTCTTATATAAAGGGCTGCTTCGTAATATGATTCAGATAAAGGTGTCCCTCCCCAGGGTAGGTAGGTATCAATAGTAGTATTGAAGTTGCTTTTAACATTTTCAATATCATCTACCGCAATATCAATAAATCCACCATCGGAAGTAGTATCAAAGCGTGCAAGGCCTAATCGAATATCACTTGTACTGGCAACTACGTCTTTGGCAGCAGCGCGCGTAATTTCCATTCGGGATTGCTTATTCTCAACAGTATGCTTGGTAGTGTATATTTTATAGTTGAGGTAATTACCATGATAGATATGGGAGAAAAATTTGTTCCACGAACTGTTGTAATTACTGCGTTTACTGTTTCTGTATTTACTGCTGTTACTTGTCTTTGTATCCGTATATTTCCCCGCTGGGTTGCTTCTGTTCGACTCACATTCAATTGAAGCTGTAGAATCAGAAGTATCGCCAGGCGGTATTGTATTACTCCATCTTTTGGGCTCCCAAATCTGAGATGAATTATTCCAGCGTTTAAATTTTGAACTATGATAGCCTGTAGAGGTCATGCTGGAGACTGCACTCTGGCAGGCGAGTGCAGAAGGGGGGAAAGGACGGCTGCTAAGGTCATTAATATCAGAAGTTGTTAGTCCGTCTCCAGTATATGACTTACTGAAATAATAAAGAGTCGAATCGAAAACATAAGCAATAGGATTGCCGTCTGGATCATTCGGGTAAGTGTTTGCATAATCAGTTGCAGGTTCATAGTCAGCAGCACTCTGAATTTCCCAGTAAGACATACTCCCTGAGGTATCGATAACCATCATAACATTTGGCCGTTCGCCAGAAGCGCCGCCACGATAAACTTCAATATCTTCTGCTTGAGCTAGACAGCACCACAACGTGAGTACTGCGGTACCTACTGTTTGGTACCAACGGTTAACAAGATTTTTCATTGTGGATACTCCTTGTTATTACGTTCTAACGTTATATAAATTACTTGGTTGGTATTATTATTGAACTGTAAGCGCATGGGGGCATTGCGATTTTCATTTACATAAGTCTCTAGCATTTCAAGTTGGATTGACGAATTGCCCCTAGAAACTTTAGTTTTTGAGGTGAGAGTTAACTTGTAGGGGGTGCAGGTCGGACATAGCTTTACCGCCACCTTTCCAGAATTAGTTTCTTGCTGGTAGCTTTTAGTAATATGAATGTCACCTGCCTGGCCGATTAGATTTCGAGAGATAATCTCTGCCTTACTTGGTAGCGCAAGAAGGAGTAATAATAGCGGTAATATAATTTTCATTAGACTGTCCTTTATATTTAAGGCTGTGCGTATAGTGAGTTTTTACTGGTATTTAAGCCTGGAAAACTCATTCCGGTAATTTGTATTTCTGACATTGAACGCCCCTCAACTCGGTTAAGAATGCCTGCGGTAGATGTTAGTTCGTAACGAAATAGAACTCGATCACCTGTTTCTTGGCCTTGCGCTAAAGCGTTAACTCCAGGAGTAGAGCCCAGAAGTAGTAGTTGATTAGCAACTTGGGTATAACTGAGACCTACTGCTGTAGTGCTATTATCCATAGTCACTGGTGAATATATGCGAGAGCCGTCAAGAGGATCTAAGGTAAAAGTGCGTATAGGCTCGCTTAATATTGCGTCGCCAGTATCAGCTGTTTTCAATAGAAAGAATCCTGATTCTTGTTCGTTCATTACGTTATTAAATAAAAACTCTCTGTGTAGAATGTTACTTGTGATGCGTGTCTGTATACCTGCCCGCTGCATACTCATTACGGCAAGTAGTGTTATCGCCGCTAATAATACAAGGCTAATCGCTAATACTGATCCTGTTTGCTGACGTACTTGGGAATAATTCATTATTCTCGATCCTGAAAGTTGGCAATAGCAAAAGTAGATGTAAAAATTTGGCGATTCACAGAGTCGTTAAAGTCATATAGCCCTGCATCTAACATGACATATTGTTGACGGTTTATGTTATTGGTTATATCACTAATTGAGCGAGTCATTATTGCAATTTTAATTGCAAAAACGCGTTCCCAGTCGACAACTTCATCAGCATTAACATAGCGAGAGACGTTGCGTTCGGTATTCGATGGCAGAGGATTCATTGCCTCGCCATATAATACTTGTATTGCTTCTACCCCGTTGGCGATGGCTTGTGCACGGCCGGTGGCGATAACATTATTGCCATCGAATAAGTGTCCTTGGCAAAATAGAGAGTTACTATTGGCCGCAAGGTCAAAGCTAACCCAAAATACATTGACAATGATAGTATCAGCAACAAAGCCAGGAATGGTGACGCCGGTGCAATCTGTAGTGGTAGCAATAATAGCAGGAGTGCTAGCAGTAGCAGGTCTAGCCGTGGGAGGAATCCATGCGATAGCAAAGCGATCACCGCTTAAAACTCCTGCAGCAACGGTAATAGTAGCTTCTGTTGCGCCAGTGTTACTTTCAGCGGGGCAAGCATTAATCGCGTTTAGTGCTGCTATGTCGCAGCCGATAACTGGGCGAACGACTGCTCCTCCAACAGCAAAGGAATCTGCTCCTGAGGCACGAATTTTTTTACCTAAAAAAGACATCACGAAACGAGCTGTTTCTTGTGCTTGTGATACTCCATCGGAGGTTGATGAGCTTTGATTCGAGCTAATTAAAACTTGGGCAATACCATAGGTAATAAGTAACGAAAGTACCAAGGTAATCATTAATTCAATTAGAGTAAACCCTTGCTGATTTCTTTGTATTTTCATGGGTTCACCTCTCGTATTTGGGTTATTAAATTATCATTAGCTTGACGGCGCCTACCGTCCACTTCTACTACATCGACTCTGGCCCGCCAGCTTAAAGTGATTCGTAGTGGGTCACCATCTCCACAAACAGCTGGATTGACACAAGTAACGCTTAGTTGGGCACCCGGAAGATTGGAAACAGGGTTGCTGCGAACACCTGCAACGCGAGGTGCGCCACAGGTAACTTCGAATAAGTCCCATGCGGCTAATTGGGGCCCTGTGCAAATAACTGCAGTTCTTCTGTCTGCTCCTCCATCGAAATAATTACTACATACAACCTCGGGTGCATCGCCGCAGACTACAACGCCAACGGCATAACTAGATGAGGAACCTTCGTTAACCCTAATTCGATTAGCTATATCATTAAATATCCAGATTGATTGGCTTTGATTTCCTGCATCTTGCGTTGCTTTCATTGCTTGCATCTGTAAAGAAAGCAGCCCCATTAAGCCAATGCTAGTAATAACCATCGTGACGAGTACTTCGATTAAAGTAAGTCCGGATGATCTTTTTATTATGTTCATTGAGTTTCGTACCCCGCAGGGCATAGAATATCAGTGCCAATTACTTGTCCAACTTGGTTGATTGTAAGTTGACGGCCATTAAGTCCAGCGCAACCTAAAACCGCTATTTGAAAAGCTCCCGTCTGTACAGCAAAACCTTCAGGACTAAACTCTATCGGGTTAGCACTATCGAGTATATTTAGCGGGTCAGTTGAGCGAATTTGTGGGTCTTGGCCAAAGCTGTCTTGTAGGCGAAGTGTATCTGCTGGGCTGGCGGTATCGATGATGCGCCAGCCTCTAGCCCAATTAACGCCACCGCCCGGGCCAATGGTTGTCAAAGCACCCGTGCCAAGGTTTGGATCAAGAGGGATCATTTGGGCATTGCGCTGGTTGGTGATAGCGATATTTCGAGTATACATAATGTCAATCAATAGCTGGTTACTGACAGAATTATTTCTGCTGTTCGAAATGGTAGTGCGCATGCTAGGAGCTGCTATAAGAGCAATGATCCCAACAATCGCGACAACGATCATTAACTCGATAAGGGTGAAGCCATTAGTTTCTTTCATCCTATGATTATTGTGTAAATAATCATAGGTAGGCAGTACCGATAGATAAACGGTGTATTAGTTGAGATTAAATGGAAATGCTATGTGATCTAGTCGGTATTTTATAACTTGTCAGAGCAAATGATAGGATTGTTTGGACTCGTGCTGGGTAAATCGTCATCTCCAAAAATTAGAGCGTAGCGAATACGGCCGACTCTTGATAATACGATGCCTTTGGTATTGTACTTTGAACAATATTTCAATGTTCCTGTATAGCCATTAATTTGGCCCTGTTCATCAAAGCGGATCTGGCTGCGAGGGTATTCGATTGATCGTTCGATACCAGTATAGGGGGTTATGGTCTGGATGATGCTTTCATTCGTGTCACGTTGCTTATTGTTGTTAGTATCGATAAACATAATTAAAGGAAGTTGCCAGTCTTTAACACATTGATGGCCATCAGAGCTTGGACATAAAACGGCGAATTGTCGGCTTATAATAGCGATATTTCTAATTTCTTGAATAGCACTAAATAGTCGCTTGGGCTCTACCCAATATTTGTTGGTACTTATGCTGTGACTAGCAATCTGGCCAACTATCATGATAATAGCTGTTACTGTTAAAAGCTCAATGAGGGTAAATCCTTGCTGTTTCATAAAACCATCCTTGGCTTAAATTATTAACTTAAATCGGTAATGGTTTCAGTACAGCAGAGTTTTTTTTGTCGGCATAAGACATTGAATGGAATAAGACTATCGCCCTAACAGAACAAGAAGTTCGGCTGAGGGCGAATTAATACTAAATATTAAGTTTTGTTGTTAAGCGCCAAAGCCAAGCTGAAAACTAAGTTTGAAAGCTGAATTAAAAGTTAGCTTGCGAAAAGCAAGTGTTTATTCAATATTTAATTTCTTACAGCGATAGCGCAACGCTCGAAAGCTAATGCCCAGTTTTTCAGCCGCAGCGGTTTTATTCCAGCGTGTCGCTTCTAGTGCTTCATTAATCGCTAAGCGTTCAATGTTTTCTATGTAAGCTTCTAAATTGCCATCCGCCATATTGGTTGAGCTAATCCTTTCTACTACTTGGCTATTATGATTCGCGTGATTTGGCAGGTTTAAATCTTCGATGCTAATTTGTTCGTTTTCAGACATAGTAAAAGCGCGTTGTAGAATATTTTCCAGCTCGCGCACATTGCCAGGAAAAGAATATTCAGATAATGCAATTAACGTTTTTGGCGCTAATTTCATCGCTGGCATTTGCCACTCTTTGGCGTATTTTTGTAAAAAATGATCGGCCAATAAAGGAATGTCATCAGGGCGCTGAGCCAGTGATGGTGTTTCTACGGTAATAACGTTTAAACGAAAATATAAATCTTGGCGAAATAATTCGTCAGTAACGCGCTGGTGTAAATCTCGATGACTGGCGCTGAGAATACGAACATTAATCGGCAGTTCTTGTTCATTACCTACGGGTCGTACAGATTGCTCTTGTATTACCCGTAATAGCTTAGCTTGCATTTCTATAGGGAGTTCAGCGATTTCATCTAAAAATAAGGTGCCACCTTCTGCTGCGCGAAAGAATCCAAGTTTATCGGCGCTAGCACCGGTAAAACTGCCTTTCATATGGCCAAAAAATTCACTTTCCATTAGATCGCGAGGAATAGCGCCACAGTTCACTGCGATAAAAGGCTTGTCGCGACGTACGCCTAGTGAATGAATTAGCTGAGAGACTAGTTCTTTACCTGTACCGGAAGGGCCATTAATGAAAATAGGGGCTTGAGTGCGCGCCACTTTTTCAATCTGGCTATTCAGTTTTTCCATCGCCTTTGATTGCCCAATTAAGCGAATCTGATTGCTCTTGCTGGCATGAGAGGCAAGGGGAACTTCGGTAAGTTTAAGCGCGGCGGTCACTACATCTCGTAATCGCGTAAGATCGATAGGCTTAGCAATAAAGTCAAATGCTCCAGACTTTAATGCCGCCACCGCCGTTTCCATGTTGCCAAACGCGGTAATCATCGCGATGGGCATTTTCTTATACTTTTTCTGCGCAAGGGAAATTAAATCCATGCCGTTACCATCGGGTAATTTCATATCCGTTAAGCAAAAGTGGAATTCTTGTTGCTCCAATAAGGCAATCGCTTCACTAAAAGTCGCCGCGCTGGAGCACTCAATGTCCATTCGTTCTAAGGTTATTTGAATCAGATCTCGGATGTCAGGTTCATCATCAATAATTAAAGCTTTATAGGTCATACTTAATCCTAATAAAGGTTCTTGAGTTTTGAACCTTATAAATTGTATTTTTCAGTGGTGTCTAATTTACTTTTGCGAAGTTAATGCAAAAACAGGTGCCGGTAATGTCGGCTAAGTGATTGCTGGCAATATGTTTGATGTGTGCTTTATTGGCTTCGCATATCTCTCGGCATAAATACAACCCGAGCCCAGTGCCTGAATGTTCGGTAGTGAAAAAGGGTTCAAATAAATTCTTTTGGTTTTCTTCACTAATCCCTGCACCATTATCCATTAAATACAGGCGAACTGAACCATCGATATGCTGTTTAGCATGAATTTTTATATGTGCATCTTGCGGATTGTTAAGCTGAGCGTAGCGTAAACCATTGCCACAGACATTATGTAGTACCTGCTGTAATTGATCAGGGTCGAACTTGATTAAATACTCAGGGCTACAGGAGATCTCTAAAGAAAATGCTCCTTCGTTTGCTTGTTTAAAAGCTTCCGCAAAATGCTCTAACCACGGCTTTAGCTTAATCACTTCTGCGTTAGCATGATTACGACGGCTAATTTGTAGAATATCTTCCACCGTACGGTTAATACGCATGCAGTGCTGCTCAATAATTTGAGTTAGCTTAATATCGCCTTTTGCTAGATCAGGGGCTTCCGCTAATAATTGCGCCGCATGGCGTAAAGCACTTAACGGATTGCGAATTTCGTGGGCAATGCTGGCGGTTAAGCGCCCCAGTGATGCCAATTTTATTTGCTGTGCTTCTGCTGCAATGTGGATGGCGTCTTCCAGTACCAAGACATAATCACCATCAGTAGATGTGCTTAATGGGGCTTTGTTAAGAATAAGCTTCTGTTCACGATGTTCAAAGTGGATATTTAGACAATCACTGTGGTTGATAAAGTTCATAAGCCCTGGGGGAAGGGGCTCACCATCGCGGCAGCCAAACCATAGCTGGGCAGTTTCATTGCTGAGTAAAATTTGATTGTCTTTATCACAAGCAATAATGGCATTAGGTAAGGCTAATAAAACGTGTTTATTTATTTTTCGTAAGCGTGTGATATTTCCCGCTTGCAGATGGGTAAGATCGAGGGTGCTATTTAATTTACTCGATAGGGTCTGAGTTAAAAAAGCGAGAGTGAAGCAGAAAAACCCATACAGGCCAGAGGTGAAAACTTCTTTCTCTTCGAACTGCCAAGGAATTATGTGTTGTGTATAAATTACGGCAATAGTGGTCCAAGCGGCTACTGCATAGCCTAATGATTGCGTCACCAGAAGGTTAGAAATCAGCATAGGGACAAGAATTAAATTACTAAAACCGCTCTCTAAGCCGCCACTGGCCTGCATCATAATGATTAATAGGGTTATATCACCAAAAAAGTAGCTAACGGCATATTGCGGATGGGTGCTGAGTCGAGAGCTGGAAAAGACCAGCATAATGACCGACCAAAATACATAAGCGGTATTGGCAAACAGGAAAGCCCTAGGATCAGTACCGGCAACAATAGTATTTTGGCTATCTAGGCTGTCTAAAATAATCAGCATTAATGACAATATAAGGGCATAAGAGCTGTAATAGCGTAACAAACGCTGCCCCTGGACAAGAACGTCCGCTGGTTTTAACCACATTTTTTAAAGTTCCGTTTGCAACCTGTTCACATTTTTTCGACAATACGCGGCAAATATCCCGTGGTCAAAGATAATCGCTATGCAACAATTCTCAATCGCCCTCGCCCAAGTTAATTTTAAAGTGGGTGATATCGATGGCAATCTCCAACTTATCGCTGATTCAGTTGCCGCTGCCAAAGCGCAATATGACAAGAAGAAGCATGAAAAGCAGCAGCATGAAAAAGACGACAGTGCTTTGATGATCGTTTTTTCAGAGCTCGCACTCATCGGTTATCCACCGGAAGATCTACTATTACGGCCTAGCTTACAGCATCGTATTGAAAGTGCGTTGCAACAGGTCGCAATTTTAAGCTCCAATGTGACGATTGTGGTGGGTTACCCTTGGCATCAAGGTGGCCAGTTATTCAATATGGCCGGTGTTTGGAGTAAGGGGCAGCAAATTGCTCAGTATGCTAAACGCTGCTTGCCCAATTATCAGGTATTTGATGAACAGCGTTATTTCACTGCGGGTGATGAAGTTTGTGTTTTCGATTGGCAGGGGCATAAAGTTGGCCTAACCGTCTGCGAAGATATTTGGCATGATCAGCCTGTTACTGAATCGAAGGCGGCTGGGGCGGAGTTGATTATTAATATCAACGCATCTCCTTTTCATAGTGGCAAATTACAGCAGCGTCATGAGCTATTAGCGAATCACGCTCAGCGCCATCAGTTGCCGATTGTATATGTGAATCAGGTTGGCGGTCAGGATGAATTGGTATTCGATGGCGCATCGTTTGTGGTTGATGCTAACGGCAAGTTAGCGGCGAGTTTGCCAGAGCATGAAAGCATTGTGGGTTTAGTGCATTTTGATGAAAGCCTGTTGGTGCAAAATTCTGTAATTGCCCCTGAGAAAACAAAGCTTGCCAGTATTTACGATACTTTGGTTTTAGGTGTGCGAGATTACATCGAAAAAAATCGTTTTAAAGGCATTGTTTTAGGTTTATCCGGTGGTATTGATTCAGGATTAACGTTAGCGATTGCGGTCGATGCGATTGGCAAAGATAGAGTTGAAGCGGTGATGATGCCGTTTAAATATACCTCGTCAATGAGTATGGAAGACGCCAAACTTGAGGCCGATGCATTGGGGGTTAGCTACAAAGTGCTGCCGATTGAGCCTATGTATGATGCGTTTATGCATACTTTAAAAGATGAATTTTCAGGTTTGGCTCAAGATACCACCGAAGAGAACTTACAAGCTCGTTGTCGCGGTGTGATGCTGATGGCAATTTCGAATAAGAAAGGCTCTATGGTATTAACCACGGGCAATAAAAGTGAAATGGCTGTGGGTTATGCCACACTCTATGGCGATATGGTTGGCGGTTATAGCGCATTGAAAGATGTGTATAAAACCATCGTTTTCCAGCTTTCACGCTATCGCAATGAAGTAGCTGCAGCAGAGGGAGAGGCTGAAATTATTCCCGAGCGTGTCATTACTCGTCCTCCGTCAGCTGAATTGGCCCCTGATCAAGTAGATGAAGACAGCTTGCCTCCCTACGATATTCTGGATCAGATTCTTGAATATTACATCGAAGGTGATCTAAGTGTTGATGGGATTATCGCGAAAGGCTTTGCCAGTGAAGAAGTGAAGCGTATAACGCGCTTAGTGGATCTTTCCGAATATAAGCGTCGCCAAGCACCAGTAGGTGTGCGAATGACCGCACGAGGCTTTGGGCGTGACCGTCGCTATCCTATTACCAATGGTTGGAAGGCAGGTAGCTAATTTAGCAGCTATGGATAGGAACCTTGGTTTATTTTTAGCGCCGTAATTTTAAGTCGTATCACATGTTGTATTAGGTAACTCGTATCAGGGGACGCAGCAAGTACCTCCATGTATGCTCTCCACAGCTCCTGCTGTGGGAAGCCCCAGAAACAAACTACCTAATACATCATCAAGTAAAATTACTCAGACGATAGCCGTCATCTCTCGTTCGTTAGAAATTTCTGAATCAAGATTGATCTATGAATTCGCGGATCGGTATTAGGTGTTTTATTTGAGGGCTCACGTGATTGAAACGCAGTTTCGCAGCTCAGTGAGCGACTATACAAGGAGGTATAGGCCGGAAGGCGCTCCAGGGATGGATTCATGACCTGACGTGCCGTAAAAGGAAATACCCAATGCCGATCTGTGAGCGAATCGAACAAGCCCCAGCGTAACGGCGTTTGGAGTATAAGTTCAGCTCGAAAGCTACTCAATCAGCCCAAAGCTCATAACACCAATCAAAGTACGACGTTCCTTGGTGGTTAGGCCGCTATCAACGAAGTCACCGTTTTTATCCAGTTGAGCATGGTCCGGATAGTTTAACTTCAATAAAGCCAGTGCCTGCTCAGATTCAAATTCTTGGCCTAACAATTGATACGCTTCAACCTGCATGGCTAAAGCATCTCCTACAACACTGGTGCCTTGATACCCTAGCATTACGCGATTGCCACGTTGGGCTGCAGCCAAATAAGCATGACGCTTCATGTAATAATGACCCACACCAATCTCATACTGAGCTAAGCGATCGCGTAGAAAAATCATACGCTTCTGAGCATCAATATTGTATTGGCTATCAGGGTAGCGACGGACTAACTCATCAAAATAATTAAACGCATCACGAAAGGGCGTCGGATCTCGGCGTGCTTGGTCTGAAGGCAAATAGCGCTCAACAAAACTAAAACCTAGCTCGTAAACCACTAACCCTCTGATGTAATAAGCATAATCGACTTGCTTGTGGAGAGGATGTAAACGAATAAAGCGCTCCGCCGAAACCAGAGAGCTCTCTAGGTCTGACATCATATATTGAGTATAAATAAGCTCTAATTGAGCTTGTTCTGCGTATTTCCCAAAGGGATAACGTGACTCTAACTGCTGTAAACGCTCACTGGCGATTAAAAAGTTGTTATCCTCCATTGCTTCACGGGCTTCGTTGTAATACTCACGCTCAGTCAGCTCTTCAGGGCGTTTTTCTGTAGACGAACAGGCTGCCAGAACTAGGCAGGAAAAAATCAATAACGATTGAACAAAGCTTCTCATGGAGGAATATTCCGTTTAACTGTATACTAGATGGTCAAGATAGTGCCGCTTTTAATAGCGACATTAAATCATAGTCTTAATCTTCACTAAAGATCATTTAAAGCTCATTCATGTCAAATTCTATTCAAGCCAGTGTTTTCGTCCCAATTCATCTCGGTAATAAACGCCTAGACAAGATAGCGGCGGAACTGTTCCCCGACTTCTCCCGTTCGCGTCTGCAACAGTGGATTGTCGATGGGAAACTGACCGTAGACGGCGAAACTCGTCGTATTCGCGATAAAATGGTCGGTGGTGAGAATCTTGAACTCGATGTTATTCTAGAAGCCGAAGGCGACTGGGAAGCCGAAGATATTCCATTAGAAATCGTTTATGAAGATGACGATATTGTAGTGATCAATAAGCCTTCAGGCTTAGTGGTGCATCCAGCAGCGGGTAATTATAGCGGTACCTTATTGAATGCCTTGCTTTATCACTATCCGGGTATCGAAAACGTACCCCGTGCCGGTATTGTGCATCGCTTAGATAAAGATACAACGGGCTTGATGGTAGTGGCGAAAACGTTACAAGCCCAAACTCAGTTAGTGAATCAATTACAAGATCGCTCCATGGGTCGTGAATACGAAGCTATTACTATGGGTGTCATGACCGGCGGCGGCGTTGTTGAAGCGCCGATTGCTCGCCATCCTACCCAGCGTACTAAAATGGCCGTTGCCCCAGAAGGTATGGGTAAAGAAGCCATCACGCATTATCGAGTATTGAAGAAATTTAATGCTCATACTCATATTCGTTGTAAATTAGAAACCGGTCGAACTCACCAAATTCGTGTACACATGTCGCATATTGGTTATCCTTTGGTAGGGGATCAAACGTATTTTGGTCGCTTCCGTTTGCCTAAAGGTATTTCTTTGGAATTACGCCAGGTGCTGCAAGGTTTTCAGCGCCAAGCACTGCATGCTCGTGAGCTAAGCCTGTGGCATCCCACTACCGATGAATACATGACGTGGGAAGTTGAATTGCCAGCAGATTTTCAGTCTTTGCTGCAATCCTTGTCTGATGAGCAATCTGAAACGTATGAAGACATCGAATTTTAAAGCGTGAGTTTCTAGGTTGATGACATGATAATACCTCAGTGGCCAGCCCCCGCTAATGTTAAAGCGCTGGCCACTGAGCGTGAAAGCCAAAACCCCTCTTTTAAAGGCGCAAGCCTTGCTCCTTATCACTCTTTCAATTTGGCTGATCATGTTGGCGATAGTCCCGCCAATGTTGCTACAAATCGCCAGTTCCTATTAGATAAAGCTTCAGGTTGTGACGATATTCGCTGGTTACAGCAAATTCATGGTATCGATTGCCCTGATGCCTACTCAATCGGTAATGGCCATGCTGCAGACGCCAGCTTTACTCAGCAGTTAGCTTTAGGTTGTGCAGTGATGACGGCTGATTGTTTACCCGTTTTATTTTGTGATCT
>NVWB01000208.1 GCA_002733575.1 Blastopirellula sp.
GTGCCTGGCCTGTAGCCTTGTGGGTTAATGATATAGGCATGAAAGAATTCCCTATTCAAACGCTTGGTCATCAAGGTCATGTCGATCCCTTGCACACCGGTTGATTTGACTCCATTGAAGGTATGACACTTGATGCAGCCAAACACTTTGTCGCCAACCATGTGTCTGCCTACCGATTTGATTCTACCTACAGATTCACCAATGTCATTGGCATTGGTTGCCAATGGTTCAAGCAGATCAAGTTCACGGAATTTCTCAACTAAATGCCCAACATTATTGGCTCCAAAACTAGGCATTTGCGTGTGCATATAAGGCCGATCTTTGGCCCCTTTATCCATGATTTGCTTCAGCCACTTTTCAGTTAGTTTGCCACCGACTCCGTCTAGATGTGGTGGAATCCGGCCTTCGTCGCCCATCTCTTTTTGAGTCGAGAGAAAGAAGTCGTTGCGTTGTTGTTCGACACCGCCGATTTCATCACGTTGATGGCAGGCATAGCAGTTGGCCACCGTCATGGTGTGTTGGATCGATTGCTTGGTTGATTGCGAAGGCACTCCCTTGCGTTGCAAAGCATTTAATGTAGTCCCAATGACTGAACGCTGATGTTCACTCAAAGAATAGTCAGGCGCTTTGCCTAAATCCGTAGCCGAAAGACACCCGGTATTTCCTTCGATTTGAGCCAATGGTTTTGCTGTGGAAATCGATTGAATCAGTTTGTCCTCAATTTTCATCTGATGACAACTGGCACAACCGGTTGATTGAAACAACTTTTGACCCTGCGCGGCCAGTTGCGAATCAACCACAAAAACACTGGGCCCTTTTTTCTCTACGACTGGTTCTTTTTCGATACTAACGTAATCAATCAAGTCACGGCGTTTAAAATTAGGCCCTTGGAATTCAACTTTTAATTCGATTTGGCCACCGCCATCAAAGTATTCAAGGGTCAGTGGGTGAACGCCTTTGTCGAGTTGGACTTTGCCATCTTTAAAACCAAAAGGGTGAATTCCACCGTTGATCACTACTTGATTACCATCGATCAGCAATCGACTTCCATCATCTGACCCAATAAAGAAACGGTACTCGCCAGCTTTCTCAATTTTAAGGAAACCATGAAAGCGTAAGGCAAAGGCGGATTTACGTGGGGAAATCGCTAAATCAAAACCGAGGGCTTCGCCGGTTGCCTTCGGCTTTAATTTTGAGAAGTCAGGCAGTTCGTCAAATTTTTGATCGTAGAATTCGTAAGTAACATTGGAGGGAAGATTGACATCCAAATCTTTCAACAAGTATTGGGCGATTGCCTCTGCGTCTTCTGCCTTCAGGTTTAGACTAGGCATCCGTCCAGAGTGTCGTACTGCCAACGGATTACTGATGAATTCAGCAAGTGCCGGAACGGAGTATTTTGTTGTGAGGTTTCCAAGTGGTTTAGTCGTGGCAAGGTTCAACTTGCTTCCTTCTTGCGGTCCATGGCAAGCAACACAGCCAACTTGATGGAAAAGCTTTTTCCCTTGCTCGGCAGCTTGCATCTTCTTTCGCACATCATGCACATTGCCGGTAGATGCCAGGAAATGGACTAATGCATTGACCGTTTCTTTTTTATTGAAATCAGTTAAATGATTAAACAAGCTAGGCATCGTCGTCCCGGCCTTGGTTGCATGTGTATCGGTAAGATAGCTGCGAATCCATTCCGGTCGAGCCCGATCACCCACTTCAGTCAGCACGGGGGCAGACTTCGGTGATAAATAGTCAACCATCGCTTGGTCTGCCTTGTGGCAGGCCGTGCAGTTTAATTCGCCTAAGAGAATTTGCCCCGCTTCTAATACCGAGGAGTCTACTCCTTCGGCATGAAATCGCTCGAAACCAGGAATCACCGGATGAGATTTCTCCGCTGCAATCGCAGAAGAAACCAGCAGGCAGGTTACAAGTACACAAGAGGACCGCAGTCGTGAAGTCATCAAAGGAGCTACTCTCAAGGAAGGGGGGCGGAAGGGGTGTAGGTTTGAAATACTGATGAGTTGTCAAGAAAGCTTGAAGATGCAACTATTTCACCTGTTTTGAACCCAAATGTCAACAGTGATCGAGATTTAGGACTCGGGTCGTTAATTCTGGAGAAAAAGTCCGTCTAATTTCATTTGTTGCAAAAAAATGTTCTTTATTACTAGAAACTCCCGATTTGAGAGCACTAGATAAGTAGAAAGAGTTTAAGCATAATAGTAGGCAATTGCGTGACAACCTCTGTTGAAGTATTTGCACTAATAAACAAAAACAGACACATAGAACTTAATCCCAAGGAAGAGTAAATGACTCGCTATCTATCTCGATTGGCACCGCTAAGTATTGCAATAATGGTTGCATTACTTGCAACTTGCACAGCATCCCATGTTTTGGCTCAAAAAGGTCCGGCAAAACCGAAGCCTGCCATAAAGAAACGAGCACCGAAAAAGAAAAAGCAGGTTGTCGTTGGGCCATCGATTGGTGGTAACAAGGCAACTCCGATTAACCGTATCAAAGCGGCCAAAGGATTTAAAGTTGAGTTGCTCTACTCCGTACCAGGCGAAGATCAAGGTTCCTGGGTCAACCTTTGCACCGACAATAAAGGCCGACTCATTGTTAGTAATCAATTCGGTGGTTTGTACCGAATCACTCCGCCTGCACCTGGAGATGTGATTTCTCAAGCACAAGTCGAGAAAGTGCCTGCCGACATTCGCGCGGTCAACGGCATGGTTTGGATGAATGGAGCCTTGTACGTTGGAGTGAATGACTACGAAAGCAAAATCCCTTCTGGGCTCTATAAAATTACCGACAGCAACGGTGACGACAATCTTGATAAAGTGGAGTTGCTACGCGAAATTAAATCGAGAGGAGACCATGGTGTTCACGCTTTAATGCCAACACCTGATGGTAAATCTCTCTATCTAATTTCTGGCAACAATGCCAATATAACAGAAATTGAAGACAGCTCCCCAGTACGACAAGTTTGGGGAGAAGATCATTTACTGCCCAGCATGCCAGATGGCCGTGGTCATAATCGAGGTAGATTGTCACCAGCGGGGATTATCTATCGCGTTTCACTCGATGGTAAAAAGTTTGAAGCGTATGCGAATGGTTTTAGAAACATATTTGACGCTGCGGTGAACCGAGAAGGCGAACTATTCACTTACGATGCCGATATGGAGTACGACTTCAACACGCCTTGGTATCGACCAACCCGTATTTGTCACGTCACCAGTGGAGCCGAATATGGCTGGCGAAATGGGGCCGGTAAACGGATGCCTTTCTATGCAGACAACTTGCCGCCAGTTCTCGATATCGGACCAGGATCGCCCACAGGGATGACATTTGGATACGGGGCCAAGTTTCCGGTGAAATACCAGAATGCCCTGTACGCCCTCGATTGGAGCTGGGGAAAACTGTACGCAGTTCATCTGAAAAAAGAAGGTTCAACTTACACCGCTACCAAAGAAGAATTTGTCACTGGCGCACCACTTCCGATCACCGATGCGATCATCCACCCGAAAGATGGAGCCATGTATTTCACCATCGGCGGAAGACGTGTACAGTCGGGCCTGTATCGCGTGACTTATGTCGGCGATGAATCAACAGCCCCTGCTCCTTCGACAACAACTATAAATCCAGCAGCAATCACACGTCATAAGCTGGAAGCTTTTCACGGCAAACAAGACCCACAGGCAATTAAAACTGCCTGGCCTTATTTGGCTCACAAAGATCGATTTATTCGCTTTGCAGCCCGTACTGCTATTGAACATCAACCGACTGAAACCTGGGCAAGGAAAGCACTAAACGAGAAAGACCCAGCGAAACAAGTCGAAGCGTTACTGGCACTGGCCCGTGTCACTGGCGTTTGCCCCCAGCATCGAACCGAAGACACTCCAGCAGTTGATACCGCCATGCGAAGTAAACTACTGGCAGCGGTTATTTCGATTGATTCTTCAAAACTTGAAGCTGATCAACAATTAACACTTCAACGCGCAACCCAGATTATATTGAACCGCTTTGGTCGACCTGATCAAGCCACCGTCGATCAACTGATCGCCAGTTTTGATCCACTATTCCCTGCGGATTCTACAGAGATGAATTGGTTGTTGTGCGAAACCCTCGCATGGCTTCAGTCTCCGACCGTTGCAGAGAAGGCCATGAAGTTAATTCATGAAGCACCGAATCAAGAAGAGCAAATGCAGTACGCTCGTTCTATTCGCATGTTAAAAACTGGATGGACACCTGAGTTGCACAAAGCTTATTTCGAATGGTTTCTCAAGGCAGCCAACTACAAGGGTGGTGCCAGCTTCGATATCTTCATCAAATTCATCCGAGATGATGCAGTTGCTTCGTTGACGGAATCAGAGAAGAAATCAATGGCCGTACTGTTGGCGAAGAAAGCCGAAAAGAAGACCGCTCTTGAAAATCTTGGTGCCATCTTTGTTGGGCGCAAAATAACCAAATGGACATTGGACGAACTTTCGGCTGCGGCTCGCACGGGGATGAAAAACCGAGATTATTCCAATGGCCGAAAAATGTTTGCCGCCACAGGTTGTTATGCCTGTCATCGGTTTGATAACCAAGGTGGAATGACAGGGCCTGATCTAACGTCTGCTGGACGCCGATTTTCGGCCCATGATCTATTAGATCAAGTCGTTAATCCGAGTAAGGTGATCAACGATCAGTTTTCAGCGATTACGGTTTTGACCGATTCTGGAATCACCCACACCGGCGTTGTGGTCAACTTAAACGGTGACTCGATGACACTCAACACCGACTTGAGTGATCCTAACAAACGAGTCAACATTGACCGCAAGACGATCGAACAGTTGATGGTTTCAAAGACTTCGCCGATGCCAGAGGGATTATTCAACCAAATGACGAAAGACGAAATCCTTGACTTGATTGCCTACCTCATCAGCGGTGGCGATGCAAAGCATGAGTATTTCAAGAAGTAAACGCGAATGCAATTGCTGCTAGGTTGGGGATCGCCCAACCTAGCAGTTTGAGCTAAGTAGAATTTATTGCTGCCTAAGTTTTGTCTAAACATAAACTTTGATACTGAATCTGAGCATACGATGATTGGTCGAATCATTCTCTCTTTGCTGACTACGGTCTGTATTGCCTTCACCTCACAAGCGGCAGAGCAACCGCCCAACATCGTATTCATCCTAAGCGATGACCAAGCTTGGACTGACTATGGTTTCATGGGGCATGCCGATATCAAAACACCTCATTTAGACCAACTTGCCCAACGCAGTCTGGTGTTTGAACGTGGCTATGTGGCCGCCCCACTTTGTCGTCCGTCTTTGGCTTCTTTAGCAACTGGCCTCTATCCTTTTCAACATGGAATCACTGGCAATGATGTTGATGGACGAAATAATCGTGCCGAATTAGACTTGCCCATACGCACTGCATTCCACAAGCATCCAAGCTTTATCAAAATGCTCACTTCCAACGGCTACTTGGCCCATCAGTCGGGCAAGTGGTGGGAAGGCTCCTGGAAAGATGGTGGGTTCACGCACGGCATGACCCATGGCGATCCAACTCGAGGCGGTCGACACGGGGACCAAGGGTTAAAGATTGGTCGTGACTCGATGAAGCCGGTGACCGATTTTATTGATGAAGCCACCAAACAGCAGAAGCCGTTTCTACTCTGGTACGCACCATTTTTGCCACACACCCCCCACAATCCGCCTCAGCGTTTGCTAGACAAATACACGAAGCCAGGCCGAGCAGCAGATGTTGCCAAGTATTACGCAATGTGCGAGTGGTTCGACGAAACTTGCGGCGAACTACTCGGTTACCTCGACCAGAAGAATCTTTCCCAAAACACGATGGTGATCTATATCTGCGACAATGGCTGGGCTGCATCAAGTACCACGAAAGAAAAGAGCGGTAAAGGTTTTGCCCGGCGTTCCAAAGGTACACCCTATGAAAATGGAATCCGCACCCCAGTCATGATTTCGTGGCCAGGGCATTTGCAGTCAGCGCGTTCCCCGAACTTAGCACATGCAATCGATATCTTCCCCACAATTGCAGCTGCCGTGGGTCTTAAAGCCCCAGGAAATCTACCAGGCATTAACCTGCTTGATGAACAGGCCCGATCAAATCGTAAAACGGTCTTTGGCGTTTCGAACTCGATCCACAATATGACACCAGACAACCCCGACGACACACTACAATACCTGTGGTGTGTCGATGGCAATTGGAAGCTCTTGCTTCGCTACCATGGAACCGATACCACAAGTTATAAAACTGTGCATATCTGGGACACGGCCCCGGCCAGGCTGTTTAATCTGGAAGATGATCCTCACGAGAAGAATGAACTTACGAACTCCCACCCTGAAATCGTCGAGCAGCTCAAACAGAAAATCAAAGCCTGGCACAGTGTCCAACCATAATGATCGTCCAGCATTAACAATCTATCCCGAATTTCATTTCACTTGCGTTAGCGTAAACATGCGAAATTCAATCGCCTCTTCGCCTGGGAGTTCTGTCGCACTTAAAGTAAGTGTTCCTTCGCCTTGGATCAATTTAATTTGACCAATAGAAACCGCTTAAACCTCTAATCGACTAACATCGTTTATCACCCTTTTAATCAAAACATTATGACGCCCATAGATTTACAAGCCAACAAAGAACAAGGCACTCTTAACATTAAGTGGAGCGATGAGTCTGCAACGGTAATCGGTTTTCGTGATTTACGAATCGACTGTCGGTGTGCGCATTGTGTGGATGAACAGACGGGCAGAAGAATTATTGACCCTGCAACGGTCTCAGAAGAGATAAAAATCGAAACGATGGAGCTCGTGGGAAACTATGCGGTTCGTATTCGTTGGTCGGATGATCACGATACGGGTCTTTATACCTGGGTTCATCTGAAGCAAATTGGCCGGTCAATTTAAGCAGCACGTAAATTTTATCTGTCACGCATGAACCGCATAAAAAGCACGCACTTCGCAGCAGTGCTAGCTGGCGTGTATTCTTGTTTTTTCGGTGGTTTTGCGCAGAAATATAAGATTATTACCAGATCAGCATTGTAGGATACCGACATACGCATTAGATACGACCTGCTCCGAGCTAACAGCCTTTTGGAATTTTTTTTCACATCCATCAGGGAGATAGAGGATGAGTAGTGTAACACTATCCATCGCAGCTCTGCTAACTTCGATCAATGCAGCCCCACAAGACGTGGCTGTAGCGGATCGGGTTGATTTGATTGAGGTCAATCATTACTACGACCCTCAAGGCAGATTGGTCTTTGACCAAGTCATCTTCTACGATTGGTCTTCTCGAGATTCTCGCTTCCACGTGCGTGCATGGCGACTTCTGAAAAGCCCCTGGCAAATACCCAGACGTAGTTGGACTGACGGAACCTACACGACCAGCTGGAAAGACGGTGAAGTCATTCGTGACGTAAAATCCGACATGGTTCGTGAAACCTGGACTCAGTACGATCCTGAGTTAATGGAACGCGATTACCTGCCCAGAGAACGGCGTCGTGGATTGTCAAAGATGGTAGCTAAGTAACCATAATCAATGTAGCAGACTAGGTATTTTGAATCACAATCTGAACTGATAAATTGAGTTTATCAGCAGGTGAAGATTCTACACTCGCAGTTTCGGCTGTGTGACAAATTTGCTTTGCGATTTCAATCAACAATTCCATGTTGATTCCGTCGAATTGAATCCTCATCAATTCATTCTGATCGAGCGATTGAAATAATTCAATGGCCCGGTTACCGTGTCTCTGCATTCCAGCAGGCACTTCTTGTTTAAACTTTACACCGGCTGCCGCCAGTTTGATCAACCCTTTTAAAAGATCAGCCGTTGGCCCTTTTCTACCGCACGCATGCCAAAGTTGCTCCCACTGCTCATGCGACTCCCAGTAATAACCAAAATTAAAGAGATCTACCGCATAAAGGAACGTAGCATGTTCTGCTAGTTTTTGGTTTGGCGAGAGAGAGATCGGTTCAAGCTCTTTACCAAAGCTATGTCCGGCAGGATCAGACTCGGGATGCGGATATTTCCCTGGCACGTAAGAATACGGAGGAAATTCAAACTCTGGTGCGTAGCGTTTCATGCAATTTTGATTTGATCTTCCATGAATGTATTAGTTCCTGCTTGATCCAGGGGTAGTATCTCGTTTATCCTAATGTGTTATTCGATAAAAACCTAGGTACTGTAGTGAATGAATATGGCTGATCAAAAAACGATTGTGGTTACCGGAGTCTCGCGTGGGCTGGGCCTGGCATTGGTTGACGCTTTTATTGCCGCCGGTCACAGGGTGATAGGATGTGCCCGTAGTGAAGCGAAATTGCTGGAATTACAACAGCAGTACGCTGACCTAGGCCATGATTTTAGTGTGCTGGATGTGGCCGACTGGAATTCGGTTAGTGCATGGGGAGAGCGAATCCTGAGTCAATTCGGCACTCCCGATTTACTGATCAACAATGCGGCCACGATTAATGAGAATGACGTGTTGTGGAATGTTTCGCCGGAAGATTTCTCCCAGGTGATAGACGTCAATATCAAAGGAATCTTTCATTGCATTCGTGCCTTTGTTCCGACGATGGTCCAACAAAAATCAGGAATCATCGTGAATATCAGTTCCGGTTGGGGCAGATCGACATCGCCTGAGGTTGCCCCTTATTGTGCAACCAAATATGCGGTGGAAGGGCTAACGCAAGCCTTAGCGGCCGAACTGCCAAGAGGAATGGCCGCAATTCCGCTGAACCCTGGCGTTATTCATACCGAACTATTGGAAATCTGCTTCAAAGGAATGGCTGCATCGTATCCTTCGCCCGCAGATTGGGCCAAGCGGGCGGTCCCCTATATTCTCAATTTCTCTGCCAGTGACAACGGCCAATCCTTAACGGTGCCAGAATAACCGACATGACAACTCAAACAAGCCATCCAGCCTCACTCACTATCGACGCACTGATGAAACAGTGCGAAACCCGGCGTCAACGACGGGGCGGTCCAGGAGGCCAGCATCGCAATAAGGTAGAGACTGCGATTGTGCTCACGCATAAGCCAACCGAGATCAGTGCCGAAGCCTCGGAACGCCGGTCGCAAGCCGAGAACTTGAAAGTCGCCCAATTTCGGTTGCGTATTAATTTGGCTTTGAAAGTTCGATCCGAACTTGAAATGGCATCTTTTCCAAGCCAACTCTGGAAATCACGAATCAGACAAAACAAAATTCAAGTGAATTCTCAACACACCGACTTTCCCACACTGTTAGCAGAGGCACTGGATGTACTACTCATCAAACAGTGGGACGTAAAATCAGCGGCAGAATTACTAGGTTCCAGTACTTCCCAGCTAGTGAAGTTTTTGAAACAGGAACCCCGCGCATTCGGATTTCTGAATTTCCAGCGACTTTCTCAAGATTTGAAGCCACTTAAATAGCTTGCGTAGGTCAGGTTGTACCTGACAATGAAGCAGATTTGGTATCGCATTTCCCGTCAGGCACAGCCTGACCTACAAACAAAAGCCACTAAAATAATGGTGGCTAGTAAGCAAATTACTCCCCTCTTTTGAATTCAAACGCAAGCTCCGCTTGACATTTTGCCTGCAAAGCCAGACTATGAAGTCAGGAAACAGTGGTTACCCCTGGGAAAAGAGAAAGTGGCTCGACCGATGAATTATCGTTTGTTGTTTTTATTACTGACTGTTGCAATTGCCTATATTAGTCTGTTTGATTGTGGGTTGGCTGTTGCCGATTCGGCAGAGGCTGTGATTGGGCGTCCGTTTGGCGTGGCCAAAGTCACAGTAACGCTTTCGAGGGCCGATTTTGGTTTGCCCATTGATTCTCACGGATTCTCTCTGAAGGAATCGAGTGGGCGAACTTTTTATCCGGTGTTTAGCACGAAACGCATTCTGCCAATACTGCAATCGCTGATCGGAATTGACGATGTCACCCCGCCTCAGCAACTGACCATCTACTTTTTGTTCAAAGGAGATACGCCACTCGATTTAACGGTCTATACACCTACGCAACAAAAAATGCGTGTCTCGCCATCTTCAGCTCGCAGGCCGGCCGCTTTTAATTCGATGTTAAAACAGTGGTGGCGAGCCTATCACGCAAATATCCGTGATCAAGATAAAGTCGGCAACTATCCGGCAGTGGTTGAAACCTATCTTTCTGCCATGCTTTCAAAACGACTTGAAATGGCCGTTCCGCCACTTAGTCGAGGTGAGATGGAAGATCGGGAAGCGTTATCACCTTCGCAGTCTTTGATGTTGCTGATGGGCACAGAGGAAGTCCGCAAGGTTGTGATGAAGTCGATGCTCAATAACGAGATACCGGCGGAGCCTGCCAATTTGCCGTTACCTGCTCCAATCGCATGGCAGCCACTACGAACACCTGAGCCTGCGGCTGATGTGGTGATTGAACCGATGGCCATGAATGTGCCGGCAGGTTGCTTTTATGTGCGTTTTGGCGAATTGAATAATTACTTATGGCTGAACAGGCTTCTCGAAGAGAATGGTGGCGATTTGAGTCGCTTGATATCGAATCGTGGCGTTGATTTACACTTAAACCAGACCATTCAGAGTCAACTTGCTTTAAAACAAACAGCATTAGCAGAAATCTTTGGGGCAGCGGTTGTTGAAGATGTGGCCCTGATCGGTAGAGACACGTATACACGAGAAGGTGCCGCTTTAGGCATGTTGTTTAAAGCAAGAAATAATCTTTTGCTGATCAACGATATCACATCTAATCGCAGCACGGTTGTTAAAGCAAACAAAAAAGCAGGTGCCACATTAGTCAACGTGAAGATCAACGGGACCGATGTTTCGCTGCTTTCGACGCCAGATAACCGAATACGCTCCTTTTATATTCAACGTGGCGACTATCACTTGGTGACCACCTCTCGTTCTATCATTGAACAGTTTTTATCCATCGATCAAGGGCGCGGCAGTTTGGGCGAAAGTCGGGAATTCAAATATGCTAGAACATTGATGCCTGTTGATCGCAAAGACACGATCTTTGTGTATCTCTCGTCCGCATTTTTTCGAGGTCTCTACAGCCCACAATATCGGATTGAACTGCGACGTCGAATTCATGCCGTAACCGAGATGGAGTTGCTCAAGATGGCACAAGCGGCTGGCTTGAATGAAAAGCTGCCGGAAGTTTCGGTCGAACAGTTAATCGCACATGGTTTTTTACCGCGAAACTTTGGCCACCGTGGTGATCAAAGTGTGATCCGTTCTGACGAAAATGGCTATGTTGATTCGGTTCGCGGAAAGCTCGGAAACTTTATGCCGATCCCTGATGTGCCAGTCGATTCGGTCACTGCAAGCGAGGCACGTGAATTCGAAGCATTACAGTTCTATCATGTGACCCAGTGGCAGCAGATGGACCCTGTGATGGTCGGGATCAACAGGTTTAAACTCAACGATGAAGGTTTAGAACGCGTTGCCATCGATCTGCGCATGGCACCTTTTGGTAAAAACAAATATGGATCGTTTACCAAATATCTTGGGCCACCGCTGAAGACACGAGTCGCTCCGATGGCTACGGATATGGCCAATTTAAACTTGGTGATTCAGGGCGAACACAACTTGGTGCATCAATATGCGGTTGGAATTCAAGACTTGCCGTTTCCTGTGAGCGATTTGAAGCAAGGGGGACTTCTTGATACCTTGCGTATGCTGCAAGCGACCCCTGGATATCTCACGGCGTGGCCCAAGCCTGGGATCATTGATAAATTGCCGATCATCGGGAATTTGGCGCAAGCGGATATCAACGGTTATTCAAAATTGCTGTTTGGTTTATGGAGACGCGAATTCAATGGGTTCTCCACGCTTTCTTTTCAATACGATATTTTGGCGAATATCACCCCGCAACTTCATCTTGTTGAAGAGGAAGAACCGGCTCAAGTACGGCTGCATGTGGGTGACATTTCTGACTCGCATCTCACACCACTGGCTAATGGGCTGGCCCAATCGCTGGCATTGAAGGGCTCATTAGGTAATGCTCGGTTTTTCCACGCAATCTCTGAACAGTTGGGGGTACCTCGTGATCAGGCTCAAGAGTTTGCAGAGGAACTGATGAATTTAGACCTCGTCTGTTCCTTAGATGGAAAATACGAACTCGTTCAAGACCCAAGTGGCCTGTTGCGTTGGGAATCGTCGGCCTGGAGACAGGATAATGGCGATTATCAATCGAATTTGATGCGATGGTTTCGCGGACTCAATGCCCGCATGAATGCTGGCGAAGGATTACTTGTTGTTCATGCAGAGATTGACATGCAACGCGAAAAGCCTGAGCCGACTTTGCAGTTCCCAAGTTTTAATCTCTTCGGAACAGGCAAACCAAAAGAGAAAACTAAACCGAAAGAGAGCGACATGGAAGAATTGCCCAAGCCCAATTCACCGGATGGTAAGCAGTTCTAAGGATGCGATTCCCCTCGTTTGCTTGATGAGAAATAATTGCATGTGAACCTTTTTATATTTCACCCGTCTATCTAACACTTGTTCTCGCATAAGCATGCGGGTTTAATTTTTGAGTTGTGGAGCATCAGTGGCTGATCGAAAAACATTACAGTTGTGTAACCAAGTTTTTGAAACCTTGAGCATGGTCATGTCGGGTGAATTTGACGATGACATTCTACTGAATTTAGAAGTGACTGCGGTGGAACCAATGGGCAGTGCTTCTCAAATGTTAGTTTCCTTGAGAATGTTGTCGCCGATGCCTGAGGTTCCGCTTGCCGAGATCATGGACAAACTTCAAGCAGTGGAATCTGACATGCGCATGGAAATTGCGGCTGCAATTAACCGCAAGAAGACACCCAAGTTGCATTTTCGCGTGCTACCGAGTACAGATGGTTTGTCGGATTAGATCATTGTTGAGATTGTTTCTGCGCGAGGCAAATGGAGACCGCTTAAGCCTCTAATCGACGACAGTCGAACCCGACGTCGTTTTGAATGAGCGTAATTGAGTGGCCAGCGATTCCCAAAACCAACATCGCGGCCACCCGATATTTAAAACCGCGCAACTTCAAAACTTACGCTTCGCGCTTGTGATTGTTTCTGCGCGAGGCAATCGAATATACTTGCAATCGTGATTGCTACTCCACAACGGTCCCTGTTTCTGGCAAGTCATCCACAAACCCAGCATCGGTTCGTTTTAGTTCTCTAATTGCCATCTTCCGATATCTGGCAAGTAATTTTTGCTTTCCAGGAAGCACGGCCAGATTGGTAAGCTCTTCGTCGTCTTGATTCAGGTCATAGAGTTCTTCGATCTCACCTTCGATTAAGGTCCGCACATATTTATAGCGGCCTTTGGTGATCATCACATACCAAGGAATCCCAGGCCCGTGATAGAGTGTGGGGTCATCTTTGCTGGGGATTTTATCAGTCGCCGAGCCATAGTTCTTTGCGGTGTGGACCATCATGGCCGGGTGTTTCCATTTGACATCGCCAGCTTTTAACAAGGGGGTTAGATCGTGCCCGTGCATCTTCCACGGAAGTGGCAGACCAGCTTGTGCGAAAATAGTCGGTGGCAAGTCAACGCCAGCCACGGGTGACTCGACAACTTTTCCGGCGGCGTCTGAGTTCTGGAAATCGAGCGGGCGAATAATCAACGGAGCAGCTATCGTTGCATCATAAGGGGCCACTTTGGACTTGAATCCATGTTGCCCCCAAGCGAACCCTTGATCGGAAGTGAAGATTACTAACGTGTTTTTTTCCTGCCCGCTATCTTTTAAAGACTTCAGAACTCGCCCCACTCCTTCATCAATGCCGATCACCGCTTGATGATATTGGCGAACCCAATCCCGGAGTGGACGGCCTGGCATGTCCTTCATGCCAACGGGGGCAGTCTCTCGAACTGATCGTTCCGCAGGCTGGCCATCTTTACCGGGTTCCCAGAATTCCATTTTGCGAATGTATTCTGGTTTATTTTTTCGCGGTGGGTAAACATCTTTGGGCGTGGGAACTTTAACACCTTCATACTCATTTAAATGACGGTCAGCCGGGGTGAATGGGCCATGCACTGCTCCGTAGCAAAGCCACAGGAACCATGGTTTTTCCTTTTTCAAACTTCGTTCTTTAATCAGGTCAACGGCCCAGTCTGTGTAATTGTCGGTCGAGTAGCCTTTGACCATCTCCGGTTCGCCACCATTGGTATTGATCAGTTGATCGTCATAATAATTGGGTGCATTATCGATGTAGCGAGGACGATTCCAAACTTTTTGGAAGTCCCAGTCACGACCAAAACCAGCATCAACACCAGTGTGCCATTTGCCGATGTGGGCGGTGTAATAGCCTTGTTCTCTGAAAACTTTTGGCCAGAAAGGGCACAACTTCGGATCATACGCACTGCCTGGGTAGACTCCTTCCATTCGCATCGATTCGATTCCATGTTGTTGATGCCCTGTCAGGATTGAAGCCCGAGAAGCCATGCACCATGATCCGATATAGGCATGCGAGAACCGAACACCCTGTTTGGCAAGCGAATCGATATTCGGGGTTTTCACCCAATCGAACGCTTCAGGATAACAGCTCACCGTTCGATGCGACTGATCATCGGTATAGATAAACAAGATGTTCGGTCGATCTGCTTTTTTCTTTTCAGCAGCATGAACCTGAGCAAAGCAACCGAAGAGACTGACAACTAAAGTTGTTAGAAGAGTGATTGATTTCATTCGATTTAAAATCCTATAGATTGAAGAGCGATTTTTAGCAGTCCGTCTATTCTAACAGCCTCAAATGGATTTTGCATCTAGTCATTTCATAAGATTTGATTCTAGCGGAAAAATCGTGTATTCTAAATGGTCCTCAAGCTTCAAGCCTACCTCCTTCTATTTGTGGTGAAATATGTTTACTCGCCGAGAATTTCTGCAAACCGCTTCTATTTCTACCGCTTCTGTGCTTAGTACAAATATGGCAATGGGAGCAGACAACCCTAGCGACCGAATTACCGTGGGTATAATAGGATTGGGTTCACGTGCATTCAACTTAATTAACAGTCTATTAGCGGAGAGTGATGCTCAGATTGTGGCTCTCTGTGACGTCGATGAGTTTCATCATCGTGATCTCCCCTGGGGTCAAGGTTCCGCTTTTGGCAGAAAACCGGCCCAAAAGAAGGTGTCGGAAAGATATGCGAAAAAGAAAAAATCAGGAACTGTTTCGCATATTGACCTTTATTCCGATTTCCGTGAAGTCTGTCAGCGAGATGATATTGATGCAGTCATCGTAGCCACACCGGATCACTGGCATGCAGCCATTACTTTGTATGCACTAAAAAATGGAAAAGATGTCTATTGTGAGAAACCGGTCACGCATCGTTTTCGAGAAGGACAACTGGTCTACCGTGAAGTTGAAAAACAGAATGCCATTTTTCAAACGGGCTCTCAGCAACGCTCAGGTAAAGAATTCCATCAAGCCGTAGAACTCGTTCGCAATGGGCATCTGGGAACGATCAAAGGCATCGAAGTTGGACTGCCGCCAGGGTATTCGGCACCGATGGGAGACACAACCGCCATTAAACCACCGGAAACATTGGACTACGACTTCTGGTGTGGCCCTTCTGAAAAGCTGCCTTACATGCGAGCCCGACATCATCGTTGGTGGCGTGGGCATTCTGCATATGGCGGCGGTGTATTGATGGACTGGATAGGGCACCACAATGATATCGCACAATGGGCCATCGGGTTTGAACGCTCTGGCCCAATATCGGTCGAAGCAGTTGGCTGGACTTTCCCGCAAGACACAACATACGACACGCCGCATCAATACGAAATCAAGTGTCAATATCCAGGCAATGTCTCAATTACGATCAGTTCCAAGTATAAAAACGGAGTTCGAATTGTGGGCACTTCTGGCTCGTTATATGTAAACCGCGGTAAAATCGAAGCCTCGGACCCTCGAATTCTAAAGCCCGGTTTTAAGCGTGGATCAAAAACCGTCTATGCTTCGCCGGGGCACATGCGAAATTTCCTTGACGGCATAAAATCTCGCAAAGAATGTATTGCCCCTGCTGAAATTGCCCATCGCTCAATTACGCCTGGCCATTTGGGTTACGTTTCACACGCTCTGGGTCGGAAGTTAGCATGGGACGCAAAACAGGAAATTGTCGTGGATGATGCTGAAGCGAATAAGTTACTCAATCAGCTTCAATACAGGGCTCCTTGGATGATCGACAGTTAGAACAGCGAGCAACCCGCCTGCTCACTTACTTTCTTTTGAAAGTTACGCTACATTGTGAACCAGTGTGTGGTGACTACGTTTCTAATGTACAGGAATAACCGTTCAATGGATCAAGCGACAACAAGTTTAACACTGAATACCGGAGCCCAAATGCCAACCGTAGGGCTTGGAGTTTGGAAGATTGATAAATCAGCAACTGCGGATGTGATCAAGGAAGCGATTCGAGTTGGATATCGACACCTAGATTGTGCTTGTGATTACGGGAACGAAAAAGAAGTTGGCGCAGGCATACGTGCCGCGATTGACGAAGGATTATGCACCAGAGAAGAACTTTGGGTCACCTCAAAACTTTGGAACACCTACCACGCCGCCGAACATGTGCCCCAAGCATTAGAGAAATCGTTGAGCGATTTGGGTCTCGATTACGTTGATCTCTATTTGGTCCATTTCCCCATCGCACTTCAGTTTGTTCCCTTTGAAACCCGCTATCCACCTGGATGGACTTATGACCCAGGTGTCGAAAGCCCCAGCATGGCACCGGTAGATATATCGATCAAAGAAACCTGGACCGCCATGGAAGCCCTCGCGGATTCAGGCAAGGCAAAAAACATTGGTGTCTGTAACTTTACTTGTTCACTGCTACGAGATTTGCTTGCGTACTGCAAAATTGAGCCTGCTGTGTTACAGGTGGAACTTCACCCTTATCTCACGCAACAGAAGCTGATCAAGTTTTGCCACAGTCGCGGCATTGCGGTCACAGGGTTTTCTCCGTTAGGTGCTTTGTCTTATCTTTCGATTGACATGGCGGCCCCGAGTGATTCTGTGCTTACACAAGAAGTTGTGAAAAGCATTGCTGGCCAACATCAAAAAACACCAGCACAAGTTGTGCTGCGATGGGGCGTACAACGGGGCACGGCCATCATTCCGAAAACTTCATCACCGGCCCGACTGGTCGAAAATTTAGCGATCTTTGATTTTGAACTCACAGAAGCAGAGATGAAGCAAATCGATGGGTTAGATCAACATCGACGTTTCAACGACCCTGGTGCGTTTTGCGAACCAGCTTTTGGGACGTTCTTTCCCATCTTTGACTAAAGCATTTCGTCCCTCCTTTTTCAAAGAAGCATTTTATGTCGTCCGCATCACTCGAAGTGCAGCCGCTGTTACTAGAAGGTCATCCGGTTTATGGAGGGATTCCTTTTTCGTTGATCTTAGAATGCCGCGACTCTTCAGTGGAAAGATCACTTGGTGCCACGGGCATTTTGCCAATGCGGAGTTGCAAATCGACTTCACACAACAGCTTTTATATTGAATCTGAAAAAGATACTCTCGCCTGTATACATTGCTGCCGGTATTGTTCACAATAATACGAATAAGAGTGGTTACTCTCGCGAGACCTCCCAAGAACAATTCCTATTGAACAGAATTGCAGCCCCACCATGAAGCCCCAATTATGTTTGCATAGCTTTCTTGCCTTATTGTTTCTCACGCAGGTCGTTATGGCTGCCGATGGCAACCGGCTGGTGTATCTTGATGCACCTTGTGATCCGTATTACGCTCATCGAAAATTCCCTAAGCTGGTCACTTCGCAATGGGTTGGCGAGCAGGGGGTCGAAGCGGTTGTTACGCTTGGTATCGACGACATGCGTGACGTGGAAAAATATGAAACTTATCTGCGACCGCTACTGAATCGTCTTAAAGCCATCGATGGTCGAGCGCCGGTCAGTATTATGACCTGTCAAGTTGATCCAGATAATCCACACTTGCAGACGTGGCTTAAAGAAGGGCTGTCGCTCGAAACGCATACCAGCGATCATCCCTGCCCTTGCTTGCAAAACAGCCAGTTTGATCAAGCGAAGCGAACCTATGACACGTGTGTGGATCAACTCTTTGCCATTCCAGGAAGCCAGCCTGTGGCATTTCGTTTTCCCTGTTGCGATTCAAAGAACACTCCCAGCCCTAGGGCTTTTGCAGAGATTCTAAATAAAACGACACCCCAAGGTGCTTTCACTCAAATCAGTTCCTCGGTTGCGGTAATTTTGACAGCCAACGACCCTGATCTGCCGCGTGATCTGGTACTTGAGAGTGATGGAAGTCCACGGTTTACAAAATATATTCCATTTCCATCGTTCGTGAACAAAGTGGAAAACTATCCGTATCCGTTTGTCATTGGCCGATTATGTTGGGAGTTTCCCATCGCGGTTCCCGACGACTGGCAAGGCAATAATCTGCATGAACCCAGGAACCCTAAAACGGTCGACGACATGAAGGCCGTGATCGATGCGACTCTTATCAAGCAAGGCGTTGCAAATATCGTTTTCCATCCGCACAATTGGATTCGCAATGATCAGATGATCGAATTGGTTGATCACGTTGAAAAACAACATGGCAACAAGGTGAAGTTTTTGACTTTTCGTGAATGCCTTGATCGCATGAATTCACACATGCTGGCCGGGCATCCGCTTCGCGCCCCGAATGGGCAAGACAATGGCGTGCGAATACTTGACTTGAATAACGATGGATTCCTTGACGTGATAATCGGCAACGAACATGCCCGGCTTACACGTGTTTGGAATCCGATCCAAAAAAAATGGATCGAATCAAAGTTCCCCGTTGCACTGGTTCATGTTGACAAACAAGGCAATCGTAAAGACACAGGCGCACGATTCGGTATTCTTACCAACGATGGCAACGCCAGCTTTCTAGTGAGCAACGAAACCGTAACTGGCGGATGGCACTTTGATGGAAGTAAATGGGTTGAAGACAATTCGTTATTAACGGGTCTGTCGATCGACATGAAATCCGTTACCACTTCGCAAGCAGGTCTCGACCAAGGCGTTCGATTACGAGACATTGATGGCGATGGAATCTGTGAGTTAATCGTGTCCAACCCGACTGTTCAAGCGACCTTTACTCGCGATAGAAAACAGAATCATTGGATGCCTCTGGAATTCAATTTGCCAGCCAATACAACCATCGTTGACTCGCAAGGACGCGATGCTGGTCTACGTTTTGTTGATGTCAACGAAGATGGGCACGACGATGTTTTTTTCTCGAATGACAACCACTGGTCGCTTCATCTCTACGAGTCGCTTCAAACTGGCTGGAGCGACAAAGTCAGCGGCGGACAACGCAACGACCCAGGTGCGATTCCGCCCATCGTTCGCAATGGCATGAACAACGGCGCGTGGTTTGCCAACCGACATTTGTGGATACAGAACGAAGACACGGCCCGCCTGCCCGATGGCGTTGACCGACGGTCATTTAACGATTTACTTGGTGATCGTCCAGCACGGCCCAAGTCGAAAGATGCAGCACTGAAAGGCATCAAAGTACCAGAGGGCTTCGAGGTTAAATTAGTCGCTGCAGAACCTCTGATTAAAGACCCTGTTGCTTTTGACTGGGGGCCAGATGGGCGACTTTGGGTTGTCGAAATGGCCGACTATCCACTCGGTATCAATGGCAAGCAAGAGCCTGGCGGACGAGTGCGTATTCTCGAAGATACCAATGGCGATGGCGTTTATGATAAATCCACACTCTTTCTTGATGGCCTCAGCACCCCAACGGGAATTATGGTCTGGCGAGAAGGCGTGTTAATCACCGCCGCCCCTGATGTGATTTACGCCGAAGACACCAACGGGGATGGTAAAGCCGATGTTCGAAAGTCGCTCTTCACCGGGTTCGGTAAAGGCAACCAACAGCATCGCGTTAATGGATTGCGGTGGGGATTAGACAATTGGGTCTATCTGGCCAATGGTGACAGTGGAGGAAACATTACATCAGACAAATCTGACTCTAAAACAGATATCCGGGGGCTCGATGTTCGGATTCGCCCTGACGCAGGTCTGATTGAAGCACAATCAGGACAAACGCAGTTCGGTCGTAACCGCGACGATTGGGGCAACTGGTTCGGCTGCAACAATCCGAATCCGATATTTCAATATCTGCTTTCTGACCATTACCTCAAACGTAATCCCTTTTTTGCCCCACCCAACCCGCGTGTCGACATCCGCGAGGGCAGCGAGTTGGTTTACCCCATCGGCCGCGTGATCAGCCATTGTGACACACGCTACCGGCCACTCAATGCACCGACCAAATTCACATCGGCCTGTTCGACCATGGTCTACCGCGACCAAATGTTTGGTCCCCAATTTGCCAATAACACGTTCACCAGTGAACCTGTTTACAATTTAATTCATCGCCGGGTATTAATTCCGCAAGGGGTTCGCTTTACTAGCCGCCGCTTACCTGGCGAAGAAAATTCAGAATTCTTTCTCTCGAACGACCCCTGGTGCCGTCCAACGTCTGTCCAAGTCGGCCCTGATGGTGCAATTTATGTCGCTGATATGTACCGCCAAGTCATTGAGCATCCAGAATGGATTAACGACGAATTAGAGAAAATCATTGATGTGCGAGCTGGCCAAGACCGGGGACGAATATATCGAATTGCCCCGGTGGGCGTTTCGCTGCGAAAAACGCCCCGACTTGATCAGCTAGACGCCGAGGGCCTGGTAGCGGCGCTCGACACCCCGGGTGGTTGGCAGAGAGATCTCGTGCAACGCATGTTGATCTGGAAAAACGATCCGGCCGCCATTGTTCCTCTAGAGGCATTGGCTCGCAATTCCAAACAACCGCTAACACGTTTGCATGCGTTATGCACACTCGACGGATTATCGGCCTTGCAGCCAGCGTTAATCATCACCGCTCTCGCCGACGATCATCCCGGAGTTCGAAAGCAGGCCATACGACTTGCCGAACCACTGCTACGCAACATCGGCAATAAGCCCACGCCATTGACCCAAGCAGTTGCTACATTAATTGATGACAACGATCCATTGGTGCGTATGCAGTTGGCCTATTCACTGGGCGAATGGAAGGCTTCACAAACAGCCCGGATATTGGCTCGCATCGCTTTGTCCGCCCAAGACGACGCCTATCTGACCGCCGCCATTCTCAGCAGCGTGTCACCCGATAACCTTGCCGAGTTCCAAGCAGCTGTCGGTGCCTGGAAAGATCAACCGAAAATTACATCCACCTGGCAGAGTCGACTTACGGGTTTAGAAAAAGGTTTTGTCAACTGGAACAATAATCAGAAGACCACACTCGTGACCCGTTCTTCACCAATGAAAAAAAAGTCAAACCGCCAACCCATTGTAGACAAGTATCAAGAAGCAACGGTAGTTCAAGGTGACGTTTCTCTAGGGAAATCACTTTTCAAGAAAAATTGCTCCGCTTGTCATCTACTCGATGGAATCGGTCATCAGGTTGGCCCCGACCTAACGGCACTTACCAATCGAACACCAGAGGCTTTGCTGATTGCAATTCTTGATCCGAATCGCGCGGTAGAAGAGAAATATCGCAGCTACTTGGTCGCCACCGATAAAGGAAAAGTAATTAGCGGCACGATCAAGACCCAAACATCGACCAGCATCACCATCGTGGCGGAGGAAGGTAAGACGCACGTATTACTGCGTAACGAAATCGAAGAACTAGTGGCCAGTGGCAAATCTATGATGCCCGAAGGAGTTGAAAAACTCTTGTCCCTCCAAGATATGACCAATCTACTTGGCTACCTATCCCAAGCAAAATCTACCCGCCCGCCACAACAGACGGGTGACACTGACAAAAACTAACACAACCAACAGCTCTTTTCGGGTGCCACTGGCTTCGCCAGTGTGAAGTGCGATTGAAGTTTGAATTGCCATTTTGATTGACCGTCATAGGGTGGCTGCCTTTTTAGGTCAGCCGCCTGTTTAAGGGCGTGGCTTCGTTGGAAAATTATCCTGAAAATCCATCTCGCTTTCATTCTAAAAAGACAACCGTTCATCAAGTTCTAATGAATTTGATTGATGCCGTGATTTAGATCGTCTCATTCTTAATGAAATAACATCAACAGACTATTGAACTGATCCAAAGCATGCCCACGCAAAAGTAGCGAGGGCATGGCACCCAACGCCGAATTGGTTCGCTTAAGAATTTTTGCCGGATTAACGCTTCCCGGGGCCGCTCTGGCACTCGGCATTTCGGACTCAACTGCTGACAACGACTGGGCTTACGCAAAATCTTGGTGGCGTCTTCAAATGTCAGATTCGGACGAGCCTGAAAATAAGCCTTAAATTCTTGATTTCTCGTTGGGTGTTTTTTAGCCAGATGTCGCATTGACCTGTAGAGACTTATAATTGAGTCCATAAGGCCAAACTTGCAATCGCGAGAAATAGTGAATTATGTCTGAAACACCATCTAACGAAGCCACCATTTTCAACGCCGCTCGTAAAATTAAATCGAGTAAGGACCAGGCTGCTTACCTAAAAGAAGCCTGCGGTAATGACTCGGGGCTACAACAGCGTATTGAGAAACTACTGTCGGCCTATCTTGAAGAATCACAGTTTCTAGAAAAACCTGCTGCTGAACTCGAAGCGACCGTCTTACCTGATAATGTTCGCGGCAACTTGGCCGAATCACTTGAATCCGGGTTGGCGGCTTCGTTTGGTGAAGAGGAAGCGGTGGTGATTGGGCGTTCCGACCGCAGTGTGCTAAAGACCTTGGGCCAGACGATAGACCTTCCGAGGGTTGCTTTGCGGGATTCGATTGAAGAGGGGCCTGATTCGGTAATCCGGCCGAAGTCTTCTGAGATGCCGACGACCAACTCTGATAGCCGCTATCAGTTACAAGGTGAAATTGCCCGTGGTGGCATGGGAGCCATTATCAAAGGCCGCGATACCGATCTTGGTCGTGATTTGGCGATCAAGGTGCTGCTCGATGATCATAAAGACAAACCAGAAATCGTTCAGCGGTTTATTGAAGAAGCGCAAATTGGCGGACAGTTGCAGCATCCTGGGATTGCGCCAGTGTATGAGCTCGGCCAGTTTGCCGATCAACGCCCGTTCTTCAGCATGAAGTTAGTCAAAGGGAAAACACTTTCGGAGATATTATCAGAACGAGAAGGTGCGACCGCCGACCGTGGAAAGTTGCTCGGTATATTCGAACAAATGTGTCAAACGATGGCCTACGCGCATAGTCGCGGTGTCATTCATCGAGACTTGAAGCCGGCCAATATCATGATCGGGGCGTTTGGTGAAGTTCAGGTCATGGACTGGGGGCTCGCCAAAGTGCTACCCAAAGGCGGCGTGGCCGATGAAAAGAAGGCCCATACCAAACTCAATGATGTCAGCGTGATTCAAACGCTACGTAGCATTGGCAGCGATGCCCCGGGCACCTTCGGTACGCAAGGATCCGAAACGCAAATGGGTAGCGTGATGGGCACACCAGCCTACATGCCGCCAGAACAAGCGTTGGGTGAAATCGATCACCTCGACGAACGAGCCGACGTGTTTGGTCTCGGGGCCATTCTGTGCGAAATCCTTACTGGGCAACCGCCGTATGTTGGCAACGATGGAAACTCCATCTATCGCCAAGCGGCACGCGGAAAATTGGGTGACTGCTTTGAGCGGCTTGATGCGTGTGAAGCGGATGCGGAACTCATCGCCCTGACAAAACATTGCTTAGAACTCGAACCGGAAGATCGCCCACGTGATGCTGGTGTATTGGCCGAACAAGTTGTTGGCTACTTAGAATCAGTAGAGAACAAACTACGTGAAACCGAGCGGGCCAAGGCTGATGCTCTGATTCGGACGGAAGAACTCCGCAGACGGAATAAACTGGCAATCACCGCCGGTACGGCCATTGTGGCCGTGCTTGTTATCGGCATCTCGGTCAGCGTTTGGCAGGCAGTTCGGGCAACTAACGCTGAAGGCGTGGCCAAAGCAGAGGCCACTCGGGCTACCGCAGCAGAGAAGAAAACAGCCGAAACGTTGGTGCAAGTCGCCGCTGAACGCGATGCAAAAGAACTGGCTCGAAAAGAGGCGGAAGATATTACAAAGTTTCTCAGCGAAGTCTTCCAAAGCCCTGACCCGGCCCGAGATGGTCGCACCATCACTGTGGCCGAGACACTCGACACCGCTGCGGAGAAACTGGAAATCGACCTAGCTGACCAGCCTGGCCAGCGTGCAAAACTCAAAGCCACGTTGGGAAGCACCTATCAGGCTCTCGGCCTTTACCAGCAGGCTCTTCCGCTACAAGAACAGGTGCGGGACTACTTCCTCACGACCTTCGGCCCTGAGCACCCCGACACGCTAAAGGCGTTAAGCAAACTGGGCACTTCCTACTACTTTACTGGCCGCCGAGTAGAGTCGGGGGAGATGGCAGAAGAAGTGCTGAGGCTTAGTCGTAAGGTAAACGGCCCAGAGCACCCTGACACGATCATGGCGCTAGATAGCGTGGCTTGGTACTACTTCCTTTCTGGCCGTCCAGACCAGGCGTTGGAGATGCGGGAAGAAGCTGTGAACATCAGTCGTAAGGTAAGCGGCCCTGAGCACCCTGACACGCAAAGGGCGTTAATCAGCCTGGCGATTTCCTACAACTATGCTGGTCGCCAAGCCGAGGCACTGGAGATATTAGAAGAAGTGCTGAAGTTCAGTCGTAAGGTAAATGGCTCAGAGCACCCTGCCACGCTCACGGCGTTAGCCAACCTGGCGACTTCCTACAGTACTGCTGGCCGATTAGAAGATGCGTTGGAGATGAGAGAAGAGATGCTGGAA
>NVWB01000209.1 GCA_002733575.1 Blastopirellula sp.
AGTCAACCGACTGTTGAAGTGTAAAAAGATGTAACCACGAAGGCTCAAAAAAAGTAATTTGAAATAAAACAACAAAATAGAACGAAAACCATTAGCAAAACATTGCTTTTGGGGTGCCACTGGCATCTTGCCAGTGTGTGCTGCGGTCGGATCGAATCTCATGTGGAATTTCAACACAAGTTGAACCGTTGCGTTTCAATATAAAAGCTGTCGAGTGAAGTCAATTTGCAATTCCGCACTGGCAAAATGCCAGTGGATCACGTAAGGGAAGCACATTTACACTTCGTCCTCGCTAACGCTTCGGGTTAAAATTATCTTCTCATTTCTTCTTTTCTTCGTGCCTTCGTGGTAATCTCTCTTCCACCTTTTTTCTTCCTTCCTCTCTGCGCGAGACCCTTCTTCCTTCTTCCTTCTTCCTTCTTCCTTCTTCCTTCCTTCTTCCTTCTTCTTCCTTCTTCTTCCTTCTTAGCGTCTTCGAGGCTTAGCGTGAGAATCTATTTATTCGACAAGTCAAACATGATTCACAAGATAAAATCTGAATCCCACCACTCTGTTACCTCCGTGTCTCTGTGTTTAAACCCTTTCCTTCTTCCCTTCCTTGGCGTCTTTGGGCCTTGGCGTGAGAAATCTTTTTTCTGCAAACCACAAAAGTGTAAACCTCACAACTCTCTCCCAGTGTTTCCTTTCCCTCTCTGCGTCTCTCGCGGCTCTGCGCGAGACTTTTCTTCCTTGCGGCATTGGCCTACGAAAATTTGGAATTATTTGAGAGTGGAAAATCTATTTTCAGTTCTTGGTACGCAGTAGCCACCCTACAAAACACCCGGCGGGCCTTACATTTGTATTGTAAATTGGACCAGAGTTATGGTTCCAATTTTTTCTACAAAACGGAGTAATTATTTATGTGTCACACAAGGCTTAACCGTATCCAGATGGGCAGCGAGAACCAGATTCTAGCGGGGGGAAAGGTAGTGTTTAGAGGCGGTTGGAAATTCGGAAATCGAGAAGTTGTCCAGTGGCTACTTTTTGTCCAATGGACAACTTTTGACCAAGGATTTTTTCGGGGAAAAATCGGTTGTTGTAAGTCGTTTGAAGGCTTCACTTACAACGACAAGAAAAACGGACAAGAGGCCGAGAGGTGGCCTGAACTTCGGTGGCAAAAGTAGGCCACTGGCCTACTTTTATTCTACAGAGGGGTTTTTCTGAAAAAGTAGCCAGTGGCCTACTTCTTGGAAATTAACCGATGGAAGAGAAAATAGAATGTTAATTCACACGAATACGGACCCTACCGGTTGCGGTCTTTTCCGAAATTGAGATGCATTTGCGGGTTTTCTTTTTCGGCGTCGGGGTTGAGTTCTTTGAAGAGCAAACTCGGTTGGATGCCGTGGTTGTTTTGGTATTTGCCGCTATTGTATTCGGTGATCTCGCCGGTGATTTCGTGGTAGAAGATTTGGCAGATTGGTACGCCGGGGAAGATGCGGATTGGTTGTACGGCGAACATTTCTAAGGTCCAAAAACCATTGAAGCCGACATCGCCGAAGCCGGCGGTCACATGCACAAACAGGCCAAGTCTGCCGACTGAGGAGCGGCCTTCGATCATGGGGACGTAGTTGTGCGTTTCGGTTCGTTCGACGGTGCGGGCCAAGTAGAGTTTGTTCGGGTCAAGCACCATGCCTTCTTCGGGAATCGTCATGCGACTGACCCGATTCGACTGGCGCATGTCGAGCACAATTTCTTCGTAAACCATGACTTCATTGTGCAAAGTCAGGTTGTAACTATTGGGGTTGAGGCGAGATTCCTCATATGGCTCGATAATAATGTCTTTACCGAGGTGTTTACGAATCTCATTCCCTGAGAGAATCATCGGCAGCAAGCCCGTTCGATGTGAAGACACGCGAAGAAGATCAAAAACGGGTCAGCTTCAATGCGGACCTGTTATGCACGGCTTGATTATAAGGGGCTGAGAGAAAATTGATATGATGCAAAGAACAAACAGCCCAGGAAATCTGCGGATTCTGTTACTTGACGCCTGCCTGAGGGCAAAATTTGCGAAAATTACAGGCTTCGCAGTTCGGTTTACGGGAATCGCACACATCGCGGCCATGGTGAATCATTTGGTGCGAGAACCGAACCCAGTCCTTTTTGGGCAGGATTTCAATCAAATCACGCTCGACTTTGACCGCGTCTTTGTTCACGGTCAGGCCCAATCGGCGGCTTAAACGGCCTACATGGGTATCAACCACCACGCCAGAGGCGATTCCAAACGCGGTGCCCAGCACTACATTGGCCGTTTTGCGACCTACGCCGGGTAGTTTGATCAGAATGTTGAGATCTTGAGGCACTTGGCCATCGTGGTTGTCGGCCAGGGCTTGGGAGGCCGCTTTGATGTTTTTGGCTTTATTACGGAAAAACCCGGTGCTGTGGACGATTTTTTCGAGCTTGGCGACAGGCAACACGGCAATTTCGGCAGCAGTGGGGTAACTGCCAAAAAGTTCTTTGGTAACGATATTAACACGGGCATCGGTACACTGGGCCGATAGTATTGTGGCAATTAGTAGCTGAAAAGGTGTGTCGTAATTCAGGGCACATTCGACATCGGGATAGTCTTTTTCTAACTGCCTAAGTACTTTACGGGCCTGTTTTTTAGTGTCTTCCAAGGAAATATCTCGTTGGGTAATTATCTATTGACTAACGTGGCTGCTGGGCTACTATTCTTGCGAGTCTTCCCCACAATCGTCAAGCTGGCTGGATATTGGGCGAATACCTAGTGAGGATTGTCAATTTAAAAGACTTGACAACAACCCCAGGGATCAGCCACAATTCCCCCTAGAGAGCTAACATTAGTTTTTAACGGAAATCGTTTTTAACAGGAACCTAAAAATGCAAGATCAATATAATCCGTATTCGAGCCCTACGTTTGTGATTGAAGCTCCGGCAGATGCCAGGGCAGCTTTTATTCAGAAGACTTATCTGCATTTGGCGGGTGCTGTGACTCTGTTTGCGTTGATCTTAGGGGCCATCGTCACGCTGGTACCTGAAGCAACGATGATGGGGTTAATGACACGAACCAATTTGATGATTGTGTTTGGGTTATTCATCGTAGGAAGTTGGGTCGGTCAAAGCTGGGCAATTCGTTCAACTAGCTTATCATGGCAATACGCTGGATTGGGTTTGTTTGTCTTGGTTGAGTCGATTGTGTTTGCACCCATGGTGTATGCTGCGGCTCATTTCATGAATGATCCTTTACTGTTGCCAAGTGCCATTTTAACCACGATGCTGGTATTTGGGTCATTAACAGCTTATGTGTTTATCTCTAAAACCGACTTCTCGTTTTTAGGTGGCTTTTTAACCGTTGCCGGCGTGGCTACTTTTGCGCTCATTATATTAAGCATGATCATGGGCTTCAGCTTGGGCATCCTCTTCTCGTATGCGATGGTGATGTTTGCTTCGTGTTACATTTTATATGACACGTCCAAAATAATGTACCAATATCGTGAAGATCAATACGTGGCAGCCGCGTTGGGTTTGTTTGCTTCGGTCGCTTTACTGTTCTGGTATATCTTGCGAATCTTTATGTCTAGAGACTAAAGTTTCGACCCTGCTGAAGAATTGAAATTAAACTCTGGGGTTCATGTTAAAGAGCCCCAGAGTTCTTTTATGCACTTGGCACTATCTTTTGGTGCTTTGCCGGAGCCATAAGCGACTTGGCCGTAGCAGTTGGCCAACTCTCGCAGCACTTCGCCGAGGTCTTCATATCGAATTGCCAAGTTTTTGGTGAACTCTTGTGGGGTTTGTTGCTGTTCGCGAGGGCAGCCTCGTTCAAACGCCCAGGCTTCGGTGGCTTGAAAGCTGTACTGGATTAGTTTTTCGAGAGACCAGTTGCGTGCTTGGCCTGAAGTGAAGGGATTTTGAAACGAAGAGAAGGGCCTTGCGTTTACCACGGCCACTTCTTCAGCGGCTTCTGATGTCGATTCAGCTACTTGCCCACCGAACAGACGCTGCCAGAATTCGCGGAGTTCCTTGAGAAAGGCGAGCCAACTTTTGAGCAAGGCTTCACGATTTTTCCAAACTAGATAGGCGACTACCAGGGCAACAATTAAATAGATGACAAACTTGAAAAAGTCTGACATGCTGTTGAAGACCTCTGGCGGCGTCCAATTGCTTTGTTGTTGCTGGGATTGATCCTGTTGTTGAGAATCCGACTTTTGACTGTTAGAATCGGATTCTTGTTTTTGCTTATCAGGATCGGATTTTTGTTCACCTTGTTTTCCGGAGTTCTCGGAAGATTCGGACTGTTTCTCGCCCTCTCCTTTTTCTGATTCGTCTTGTTTTGAACCATCTTGCTTTTTGCCAGAATCTTCAGAATCGCTAGATTCTCCCTGCTTGCCTTCGCCTTTCTCTTTTGAGTTCGGGTCGGAGTTTTTGCTGTCAGGGTCATCTTCTTTGGAAGAACTCTGAGAGTCCTCCGATTTCTTTCCATCTCCATCCGTTCCCTTATCGGATTCGCTGGAAGAGTTTTGTTTGCTTTTATTTTCGTTGGTCTCTGAGTCGTTCTGATCTTTTTGTTCGCCCGAGGTTTTACGCGCATCGGGGTTTTTGTCATCGGTTCCTTCTTTGCCTACGGACTGTTGGTTGGACTGCTGTTGTTTTTCACCATCGCCAAACTGCGGAAATTGGGCCAATTGATATTCGGCATTGGGGCGTGGGATTACTGAGCAAACGAGTAGCACGACCACCACAATCACGGCGCCCACGCCAAGCCAAGTGCCGGTCATGGCTAGTGGCATTTCGATGCCCCGTTGTCGCAAGTAGCGTCGTAAACCTAGAAAGGAAGTGGAAACCAGCAGCAATAAGGCAGATGCTATGTAAACAAAAAGCAGGCAGAACAAATAGAAGCGACTGCTTTGCGTGTTGGATGAAACAAACGCCTGGCCCAGTCCAAATATGGGAAGTGCGGCCAACGAGAAATAGACAACCCACATGCCTGGGGCGTGATGGGTGGAAGTTGGGTTGATTAATTCGGCCAGCCAGTGCGTTTTAGGTTGAGTCTCTTCCGCAGTGTCAGTCACGCCATCGAGAGTTGATTGATCTGGCTGTTCGTCTTCCTCGGTTGCGTTCAGGTTTTGCATCAAACCTTTGTTCGAGGCGTCTTCGGAGTCATCGACGACTGTGCAGTCATACGTCAATCGATTGGCACTCCACCAAACGACTGCCAGCAACACCATCGTGATGGCAGCTGCATCGGGGATAAATCGAAGCACGGCCATTAATACTGCGCCAGACAAAGCCAGGGCAAACAGCGTGGCACGCTGCCAACCTTCTTCGATGGAAATCCGGGCAATCAACACAATCGAGAACACAAACGCCCCGAAGATGAAGTTCAGCCGAAGATCGAACGACCCATTGTAAAACAATGCCAACAAGAAATAGACCAAGCTGCCAACCAGCAGCATGATTAATGCTGGGTTGATCGCGATGACCGCGTAGTCCATTTCTGTTTGTCGAGGTTTCACCGTAGTTTCCTTAGAACAGTGAATAGGCTTGAGGGCCACAAATTGCGTGAATGTTATCAGGGTCGTGAAGTTGCCGGCTCATGATGCCTTCGCTTAATAGTTTACCGGCCGCTTTGGCGTAATCGTATTCGTCGTAAATGTTAATCATAGCAGTGACTGCGAATCCAATGCGACGTAAGTTTCCGAGCGACAAAGCCATTTCGTCGGTTACTTTGGTTAAGATCACAATGACCGTAGCATCACGCGGCATGCGGCTGGCGGTTTCTGTAATTAGTTCTGGAAGTGTGAGGCCGTCGTTTTTTTCGGCACGGGCCAAGACTTCTAGTATTTGAGAAAACTGCTCTGCTCCTCGTTTGGTTTCCACAATTTGTGGCCGCTTGCGAGCGTTGTCTGTCTGCACAGTGGCCGCTTTTTGGGCCGCTTTGCGACTTCGGGCGTCAAAGTCCCAGCCTTCAGACTTAATTCGCTCTGCCGCATCGCGTGCATTGGTGACGAGCCCTATTTGCTGGCCCATGAGTTGCAGCGAATTGGCGATTGCGGCACTCAGGGTGATGGCAAGCTCTGAGCGAATCGGTTCGTGCTTTGGGTCAAAGCTGTCTTGGTGGAAGTCCAATAAGATGGTCACACCGGCGATGCTTGATGGCTCAAACACTTTGCTATGTAGTACTCCGGTTCTCGCGGTGGCGGCCCAATTGACTCGGTTCATCGGGTCACCTGGCTGATACTGTCGGACGCCAGCGATGCGGGTAGGGTCTTCAAACAGCCGATGCGTCATGCGGATTTCACCGATGGGTCGGCGAGAGGCAATGTCAAAACCATCCAACGGAACGACTTCTGGGAGAACCATTAAGTAATCAGGGGCGGCACCAACTTTGAATTTACGATGCAATCCGAAGAGATCGCCGGTTTCAATTACGGTGGGTCCAATTTGATAGTAGCCCCGACGGTTACATTTAATTTGATACGAAAATCTTTTCGTCGAGTTCCCACGCATCATGGCTAGAAATAGACGGCGACCGCTGACCTGTAAAGAAGCTGGGCGATACATGATGGCCGATTTTTGTAATAGGTCTTCAAGCAAGAACCACGGCACCGGGAGTTGTCCGCGATTTCTGACCGTAACGACTACGGCCACTTGTTCCCCTTGCTCCACGGTCTCTCGGTTGATTTCTCGAAGGACGGTTAGATTCTCGGCCCAGTATATGGTGAGCCAGCGACTACCGAGCATCACCACCAACAAGGCGTACATTGAGTAGACGAGCAGCCCTAGTTGGAATACCGTAGCAATCAGCAATAGCAGGAGTGAGCCAACAAGCCACCGCATTAGACACGTGCCTCTTGATCGAGTACAGGAACGGAGACGTTGCCGATAATATCATCCAGAATATCTGTGGCGGCGATTTTTCGTAAGCGACTTTCGGGCTTTAATATCATACGATGCGTCATCACTGGGCCAGCCATACGTTTAACATCATCGGGTTGCACAAAATTTCTCCCTAGTACTCCGGCCAGTGATTGGGCCGTGCGGAATAGTGCAATCGATGCGCGAGGGCTTCCGCCGAGAGCCAGGTCATGGTGTTGTCTTGATTCATGGACGATTTCTAATATGTAACGACGAACTTTGTCATCGACATGAATTTTACGCACTGCTTTTTGACAGGCAACTAGTTCTTCTGCAGATACCACCGTATCAATTTTGTCTAATAGGTTGCCGCTTTGAAGCACCGCGAGCATTTTCATTTCGTCATCGATTTTAGGATAGCCTAGGCTGAACTTCATCAGAAAGCGATCTAACTGGGCTTCCGGCAGTGGGAAGGTGCCTTCGTGATCGATCGGGTTTTGTGTGGCCATGACCAGAAACGGGGCATCGAGCGTGTGTGTTGTTCCATCGACCGTGACACACGCTTCGCCCATTGCTTCTAGCAGTGCGGCTTGTGTTCGAGGTGTGGTTCGGTTGATTTCATCGGCCAGCACGATATTTGCGAAGATAGGTCCAGGGCGAAATTCAAACTCGCTGGTTTTCTGATTGAAGATCGAAGCACCGGTGATATCGGAAGGCAGCAAGTCAGGCGTGCATTGGACTCTCTTTAATGTACAGCCAACGCTTTTGGCCAACGCACGTGCTAGCATGGTTTTAGCCACGCCAGGCACATCTTCCATTAAAACATGCCCCTCAGAAAACCAAGCGACCACCGAATAGACAATTTGTTGTCGTTTTCCCATGATAACCTTTTCGACGTTCGCAATAATTCGCTTGGCGATGGGAGCTACATCCATAAGACGAGATTAAACCTAAAGAAGTGAGAATTGAGAAGAAACGCAAGTCATTACTAAATCAGTAGTTGGCATTATTATGAACCATTTTAACCAATTGTGCCTCCTTTGGGAAAAGAACTTTTTCTACTTGACATTAAATACCCTTGTTGTGTAATATTAGAAAACCCCGCGATATAGCGGCATGATGCATTTTTTTGCACCAGTTTATGTTATAATTATCGAAAGGTTATGATTAACGAAGCTATAATCAACGAACTCAACTTTATATCGATTGGCTTTTCACCGCTTGTTATGACAAAATCTCTTCTTCATACGGTTCGCTTCCACTGTTTTCTATTGGTATTCTTGCTGATGGCGACTGTTGGTCATGCGCGAGAATGGACCTCGACTGATGGCAAAAATATTGAAGCCAAATTTATTCGATTTGAATCAGATAACAAAGTAACGCTTGAATATCAAGGCAATGAAATCAAGTTCGATATTGATCGGTTTGGTGCAGCCGATAAAAAATACCTGGACGAGCTACGAGAAATCTTACTGGCCAATCAGCCCAAAGAACCACAACCCAAATCTACAGGGTCTGATACAGACGGGCCTGATGCAGATAAGTCAACCGCCAAGCTAGGTGGGGCGAGTGCCAGTGTTGCATTGAAAGCAAGAAGAATCTGGCGAGATCGTTACGGGATTGCAATGACTGCCAAGTTCGTGCGAATGTCTCAAGGAACGGTTTTATTTAGTGTGCCTGGTGGCTTTCGTCCGATTTCTTACCATGAGCTATGCCTGGCAGACCGAGAATTCATTCTTGAAAAATATAAAGCGATGGGCAAAGAGGCATTGGTTCCTTTTGTTCGCGAAGGCTATGGAGATTCAGAAAACGGCGGCTACGATTGTTGTGGCTACTATGATTCCTATTGTGGAGATGGGCCTTGCGGTGGTGGACCCAACTCGAAATCACAAAACTCTGGCCCCGGTAGTTCGTCTGATAGTGTGCCTGGACAAGAAAAAAATGGAGCAGAAGGTGGTACGAAAAAAACGCCAGGGAGTCCGCTTCCTCCTAAAGTGAAACTAGATATCGCCCCGATTACTGAGAATGTGTTGCCTGCGACTGGATTTGGAGCAGTTGCCCCCAAGTCAAAGACCGTGTTGCCGCCGAGTGGATTTGGCGCGGAACCCAGTGATTTGACTAGTACGAACGTAGGTGAGACAGGTGAAGAGAAGACGGGCGAAGACGAGACAGGTGATTCGGGTTTGAATTTACCTGCGTTTGATATTGCGGGTGAGAATACAGGCACTGGTGGATTCAATGGGGTGCCTGGTGACGGCGTATCGAGCGACGGCGTATCGAGCGACGGGGTATCAAGCGACGGGGTATCAAGCGACACACCGCTGGATAATGGATCATCAGAAGATGGGGTTGAGATCGCAAGAAATGATGCTTCTTCAGATTTAGCCAGTTCCAATAATGCGTATGTACCAAAGTACACGCCGAAATCAAAAATTGATTTCAGTAACCGATTTAATCAAACGCCAGCAGAGGGAACGGGCTCAGTTGAACCATCGACAGTAAAATCATCGACGGGCGAAACTCAACCGTCTGAATCGTATATACCGGAGAGATCATCTAATCTATTTCGAGATGACATGAAGGATGTCTCGATACCGTTGGTCGTACTTTTCCTGGCGGTAGGCGTGCATCTCATCGGTTTAGTTTGGTTGACAATAGCGGGTTACAGTGTGAATGGAGTTTGGGGATCAACCTTTTTAGGGCTGTTTCTGGTTCGTCTTCCTTTTGGGGACTCGATTGTAGGAATTGCTCTTTCTCTAGTCATGTTTGTAGCAATTGTGATATTTGCCGTAAGGAATTATGAGATCGCTGCGACCCCTTTATACCTATACCTTGCCAGTACTTTGGTCGTTGTTCTTACAGTATTGTCAATGCAATAAATTTTCGAGGTAAGAAACCATTCCTGATTTTCAATCGTCTAATATCATATCGATCAAGTCCAGAAATTATTTTGACATTGCTTTGCCTTCGTCGAAATTAGATAAGCCCCATGTTTCGTAGTAATTACCTCAATCGCAGTAATAATATGGCACTGACCGTAGTGAAAACGAATCTCGCATTTTTCGTTTTAGCTTGCATAGGTACGGTTGCGGATGCGCGAACCTGGACCGATATATCGGGCAAGAAGCTTGAAGCTGATTTTGTGCGCGTCACTAGCGATGACAAATTGGTTTTACAGGGTGCGGATCAAGAGTTCATTGTTCCACTGAATCGTTTTATTAAAGAGGATCAGGAACACGTTAAAAAACTGCTGCTGATCAAACCTGCCACACTTCCTTCGGGGAAATCGCTTCCAGGAAAATCACTGTCAGGCAGTAAATCGAGCACCAGAAACTTAACTGAAAAACGGGTTTGGACCAGCACTGAAGGTGGGTCTGTCACGGCAAAGTTTTTGAGAATTCACGAAACGCGTGTTGTACTCATGCAGGGGAGCAAACCTTGGCCGATTGAGTTTTATGAATTGAGTAAGTTTGATCAAGAATTTTTGCGTAAAGAATTGGATGCGTTGGGAAGATCGGCCGAGATTCCCGAGAAGCCCATTTTGGTTGATTCAGCATCTAGTTCAAGCTCGTCGAGCAATCCAGGAACTTCATCGACAGCCTTGTCACCTCCGCCATCGAGTTCGTCGTCGTATAGCCCCGGTTCGTCGTTTTACCCTGGGGGTTCTGTCCCCAGTTATCGCCCACCCAGTTCAAGTTATCGCCCCCCAGGCTCAAGTTATCGACCTCCTACTCGAACCTATCCTCCTCGTTCGTATACGCCGCCTTCAAGGTCCACAGCGGGTAGTTCCAGTAACTCTTCCGTTCCGGGCACGTCTTCAAGCGATAGCAACCAGATTGCGAGGAATGATCCTTCGGCTTACAAGCCACGATTCTCAAAACCTAATCTGCCTCGATTTGAGGCTCCCAGGTATGATACTGAGAATCTCCGAAACTGCTCGAAATGCGATGGAGAACTCCCTAACCATATTTCAGCAGGAGACCACTGCCCTCACTGTAATGCGTATTTCGCGAAACCAGGTGAGTCGCAGCGTAGTTCGAATTCCAGCGATGATTCCTCCGGTTGGGACACCAGTAATATCCAAATATCGGGCCGGGCTATCCGATGGTTGATTTTAATTGGCGTAACTGTCTTCGGTGCGTTCATCGGATTCTGTCGTTGGCTATTTCGCCAGAGTTAGCAGGCAGGTGTTTATTTCTTCTCGCTCAACCTTTCGGACGTAGTCTAGGTTTATGACTCATTTAAAACTTACTTCCAGTATTCTTGTTTTACTTGTGCTCTCATCGAGCCTTCAAGCAAGAGTGTGGACAGATGAGAAGGGTCATACGCTTGAAGGGGACTATGTTCGTCTGACTGGAGAGAACGAAGTAGTTCTGCTTGTAGGCGATAATGAATATACCATTCCGCTCGACCGTTTTGCTGAAGCTGATCAAGACTATGTAAGAAATCAAGCTGAATTGAAAGTAGCTGCTGCGAGAGTAGCACTGCATGAAATTCGCGAATGGACCAGTACAACTGGAAAGAAAATTAAGGCGAAGTTTGTAAGAATGCACGAAGGAAGAGTTATTCTCATAGTAGGGCATCGAGCGGTACGAGGTGAGTTCTCAAAATTTAGTGAAGAGGACCAGGGTTTCTTACGCACAAATCTTGAAGCAATGGGCAGAGGTGACCAAATCCCTTCCAAGATTGGTGATATAGAGCCTGCCATCGAGGATGCCCCTAGGGTTGCTGAAAAAGAAGCGGAACTAGAGACCGAAGTCGGAGATTCAAACCGTAGTCCTAAAAAATGCAAGTCTCGGTGTAAGCGACGATGGTTCTTTCGGATATCGCGTTGCAGGTAGCGAGAGTTCCTAATTACCCACCGTCAATCTCAACGATTTCCTTGCGACTGGACTAAAGCTGAGGATAAATCACTATATATCTTGCATTTTATTCACAAAAACCATTATATTGCTTTGACATAAGTTCAAATTTATTGAAAATAGAAGCTACTCACTACCAAATCCCCCTCCTTATTTTATATGTGGAAGATTGATAGATGGATTATTTAAAATCGGTTTCAGGCCTTCTTCTGTTGCTTTTGTGTACGTCAATCCTTCCAGCACGAACTTGGACCGATACCAAGGGTGAGTCTTTTGAAGGTGATTTTGTACGGCTCACGGATGACAACCAAGTAGTTGTTAAAAAATCTGGTACTGAAGAAGTCTATACTATTCCGATGGATCGATTTTCTGGTACTGATCAGAGTTATGTAAAAGCTCAAGTCGAAGCAGCCAAGAAAGCTTCGGAAGGAGACTCTAAGAAGAAGAGCACTGGCAATCTGATGAAACTTCGTACCTGGACAAGTGGTTCAGGCGAAGGAAAGAAAGCGAAATTTGTGCGTATGCATGAAGGAAAAGTTGTTCTTAAGATAGGAAGTCGGGTTGGATCGGTAGAGTTCTCTCAATTTAGTAAAGAAGATCAAGAATTCTTGAGAACTGAGCTGGAAGCGATTGGTAAAGGAGACCAAATCCCTACAGGCAATGGGAGTGGCGATGGTTATGGAGGCGATGGCGGAGAGTACGGCAGTGATTGCTATGCAGACTATGGTTCAGACTGTGGTTCAGACGAAGGCGATATGCCTGATGATTATGATTGCAGCCCCGATTACGGATCAGACTGTGGATCAGACTGTGGAGACATGCCTGATGACGGTAGCTATCGCGTGCCAACTTACGGCGATGGTGAAGAAGGCAGTTCTGACTCCTACTGTTCTTATGATGGCTGCGGCGGAGATGACTACGAAAGCTACGATTGTGGCTGCGGCGGAGATGATTACGAAAGCTACGACTGTGGCGGCGGTGGTGACTACGAAAGCTATGACTGCGGTGGAGATGATTACGATAGTTATGACAGTGGTGGTGATGTCGCCTATAATTCTAACAGCGGCGGTGGTGGAAGTTACGAAACTTCACAAAAACAGTGCATGTCATGCAAACAGATTGTCCCAGGGCATCTTAAAGCGGGTGATAAATGTCCACATTGCAAAGTCACCTTTTCCTTCGAGCAAGATGAAAATGGTAAAGTGATTGGTAGAGCCCCTCTTGCTGGTTTCTCAATCGGCGGAGTAGTGATCGTTGTAATTGGGATAGGAATTCGAATTTATATGTTCAGCAATAAGTAAGTAAGAATAAAAACGTATGACCGCTGCTCCTGATGAGTACCCGGCTCTTTATCTAAAAGGCATCGAGCTATTTAACGATTGCGAATTTCTTGATGCCAGTAATACCTGGGTTGAGCTATGGACTGACTGCCACGGTCCTTCGCGGCGATACTATCAAGGCTTAATTCAGACTGCGGTTTGTTTGCATCATTTTGTGAATGAAAACACCAGTGGTGCCGTTAAGGTTTACCACACGAGCCTGGATTTTCTGGCCCCTTATCGACCCAAACACCTGGGGATTGATCTTGATCAATTTCTAGGTGAACTAGGCGGATGTCTACAGGAAATCTTGGAAAGCAATGAGCGATTTCCAACGGAATCTATTAACCCTGATTTGATTCCTGACCTGATTCTCTTGGATTAAAGCCTACTGAGTCACGGTTTTTGTTGCCGATTTCTATTTTTTGATTACAGTAGATTGTTGAGTTTGCCCTGTTTCTTGTGAGATTGCACTTCGTCCTCGCTTACGCTTCGCGCTTAATCGGGTAACACCGCCGACGATTCCGGCGTTGGCTGTGCTTCGGGAACAACCGTTTTCGGAACGTCGGGGTGTGGCCGGAGGCCATCAGAGGTTACAGCGGACAAGATTCATTGAACTCAATTGGAATTCCCAAACTAGTTTGATCCTTGATTTATAGGGGAAATTATAGAATCCTCTCTAACCTCTGATCGACTAGAGTCGACCCCGATGTCGTTTTGAATATGCGTATAAAAGTGGTCAGCGTTCTCCAAAACCAACATCGCGGCCACCCGAAATTTGAATCCTCGCAACTTCAAAACTTACGCTTCGGGTTAGGATTGCGTTTAACTTTATCATCTAACTAACTGAATTATTGTTCTACGATGAATTATCCAATTGGTCTGATCTCACTTCCGGCTACCGTGATGTTTCCTCATGCGGTTTTGCCGTTGAACGTGTGTGATTTGGAAAAAATCAAGCTTGTGCAAAATGCGTACGAGTTGGTGCAGCCCATTGGATTGGCGTTGATGAAGCCTGGCTGGCAACACACGAAGTCGCCTGAGCCTCACGAAGCCATTTGTTTGTGTGAGGTGATGACCTACAGCCCTTTAGAGAATGGCAGTATCAATGTGTTCCTCAAGGGTACCGGCAGAGCGTACCTGATCTCAGACTGCACTGAGGATTGCCTGACAGGCCAAGTTTCTGTGGCAAGGTTAGAAGAATATTTTCCCGCTCAGGGTACCGTGGAAGAGAGGATTTTGCGTGATGAGATTGATCAATTGATCGCTGAAATCACGCCACGATTTTCTACTACAAGCATGATTGAGATGGATCGAATGAATTCGGAGTCGCTCTCGATGCGATCCAATTTACTCGCTTCCATCTTGCCTATCCCAAGTCAGATGAAGCAAACTTTGCTTGCAGAGAACAACATCGGTCGCCGCTGCCGGTTATTGCTGAACTGGGTTGGCGACTACAAAAAGCAAGGTTTACGTGCCATGGTTCACCAGATTGGTTTTAGTTTGAACTAAACAATTCTGCCTGCTCTTGCGTTTTCCTCTGGATTGGCACATTGACCTTGGCCGCATCTCGACTTACCATACCAGACTGGTTTGTATTTGTTTGTTTGCCTTAGAAAGTTGTCTCTAGCCTGTGGACGTCCTGGTTCAATTTCTGTTTCGGCTCACTTTTGGGCTTACGGTTTCGATGGGTCTTACATCGAGTCGTGCGGTCGATAGTGGTTTCTTTCGTGTGCATCTTTGGGTGGCATTGGGGCTGGTGTCGCTGGCAACCGTGCTACTAGCGTCTGGCATGGGGCTGCCGGTTGAGGTTTGGGAGCATCAATCGACTTGGGCGATTGCCTGTAGTGCGATATGTTCGATTTTGAGCTATCTGGGTTCAGTTATCTGGCTGTATGAAAAACCGAAATTAGGCAAAGTTTTCATTTGGATTGTGGCAGTCGCCAGCTGCATTTCGGCAGTCGTATCGCTGGAGGCTCCTAATGACATTACTGAACAAGTCGTTCAATTCTTCGATTTTTTCACCAGTGGTTTAGTTTTAGGAAGTACTATTTGCGCGATGCTGTTAGGGCACTGGTATTTAAATAACCCCGGTATGCAGATCAAACCGCTTCAAGTATTGGTTGCGCTGATTTTGATCACCACTGTGGCCAGGGCGGTGATTTGCGGTATTGGAGTGAGTCAAACTTACGCCTCGCAAGACACCACAACGCTGATCTTTATTGCCCTACGTTGGCTTTGGGGAATCATTGGCCCCGTAGTCTTGGCGGTAATGACGTGGCAAACCTTGAAAATCCCGAACACACAAAGTGCTACGGGTATTCTTTATGTGGGGGTGATTTGTGTATTCCTTGGGGAACTCTCTTCGCAGCTACTATCCCATGGGTTGCTATTTCCCTTATGATAGATAGCTGTATTTTGCTGTTTTCCCTTGTACTAGAACTCTCGACTTCACGTTCAATCGAAGTCCTCCCTTATGAAAATTACGTTTGCCTGTCCTCAATGCGATGCTGTGAATCGCATAGCCGTTGATGAAAAAACTGAGACGGTTGCTTGCTATCAATGCGATAGTACGATCAAAGTGCCAGCCAAAGCGGTCACTTCGGATGAGATACAGCGGTGTATCGTTTGCCCTAGCTTAGAGCTTTACGTCCGTAAAGATTTTCCACAATGGCTAGGCGTTACGATTGTCACAGTCGGAATTGGGTCGAGTTGTGTAGCGTGGTACTATCATTTGGTAATCTGGACATTCGTTATATTACTAGGTTCAGCCTTGGTAGATGTCGTTTTGTTTCTGTTGGTCGGAAATCAGTTAAAATGTTATCGCTGTGGTGCCGAATATCGTGATGTTGCTGGTCTTGATACACACGAAGCCTTCAACTTAGAGACGCACGAAAAACATCGGCAACAAGTGGCCAGACTGGCTGAAAGCGAACCAGTGAAACCTAGCAGCTAACCCAGCTGCTATAATCTAACCGTTACAACTCAATTCTGTTGCCCGCATTCTATTTGATACGAGTCGCGAATGGACCCTGAGCGAGAGCGAATACAAGCCGATCTTCGCGGTATCTTAGAGGGCGAAGTCCATTGCGATGACTTGCATCTGCAAATGTATGCAAGTGATGCCAGTATCTTTCATATCAAACCGCTAGGAATTGTCCGCCCGCGTCGTACACAAGACGTAGTGGCTTGTGTACAGTATGCGTCTGAGAATCAAATTCCCATTCATGCACGAGGTGCCGGAACTGGTGTTGCTGGAGAATCGCTCGGGCGAGGCTTAATCATTGACTTCGCACATTTCATGCGAAGGATTATCGATACCGGGGATGATTGGGTCCGTGTGCAGCCAGGTGTTGTGCTTGCCAATTTGAATCGACACATTGCTTCGACTGGCCGCGTCTTTGGACCTGACCCTGCAACACGCAGTGTTACCACCATGGGTAGCGTGCTTTCGATTAACACCACGGGCAGCCACTGGCCGCTTCATGGATCGGCACGTGATCATATTTTGAGCCTGCAAGTGGTGCTTGCCAATGGAGAGGTCACTACCTTACAGCCTACGGCCCTGACCGATTTGAAAGATCAAAAGTCTGCGGAACATTTTCGCATTGCTTCTGGCATGGTCGATCTGATCAAAAAGAATGGGCATTTGATTCAAAAGCACACACCGCAAACATTGGTTAACAACAGCGGATATCATTTAAAAGACGTGGTGACTGATACCGAGATTGATCTTTGTAAACTAATGGCAGGTTCAGAAGGAACTCTAGGGCTCATCACCGAGGCCAAGTTGAGAACTTCTCCGAAGGTTGCCCATCGAGGCTTGGTTTTATTATTCTTTGAGAAACTGGAAAGCGCGGCACAAGCGGCGTTGAAGATCTCAGACATGGGCGTTTCGGCCTGTGATTTACTAGACCGCCGATTACTTTCGATTGCCCGAGAAACAGACCGACGCTATACAAAGATCCTGCCTACGGAAGCAGAGGCGATGTTGCTGGTCGAAGTACCAGGCAACGATCCCAATGAAGTGCGTGATCGTTTGCGTGCGATTGTCGAATTGATACGTCGAAAAAAACGCCTAGCATTTCACTCAATCATGACCACTTCTGACAAGGAAGTTGGCACCTATTGGGAACTGTCACGCAAGATGATCCCGATTCTTTATCGGTTGAAAGGAAGCACTCGCCCGGTTCCCTTTGTTGAAGACATTGTGGTTCCGCCTAGTCGCATGCCTGATTTCTTGAAGACATTGCAGAACTGCTTGAAAAAACATCAAGTCACGGCATCGATCTTTGCCCATGCAGGTCATGGCCAACTTGAAGTTCGCCCCTTTCTCAATATCGCTGACGAAAACGACCTCAAGCGATTGCAAGGGTTGGCTGCTGATTTGTACGAAGAGACATTGAAGGTTGGGGGCTCGATTAGTGGTGAGCATGCGGATGGCCTGAGTCGAACGCCCTATCTGCAAAAACAGTATGGTCATCTTTACGGAGTTTTTGAACGCACCAAAAAACTGTTCGATCCTCAGGGAATCTTGAACCCTGGAAAAAAGATTACCTCTCCCACTCTGCCGTTGATCGATCTTGTACGTCAGGTCGATATTCCGACCGCTCAAACTCCAATGGCTTCTAGTCCTACTGAAATCGAGCAAGAGTCTGATCAAAAACCACCGGCTCTCGGAAACGAAGGACTGGCACTTGCTTGGGATCATGAAGAATTGGCTGCCGCGGCCCGTAACTGCAATGGTTGTGGTAAGTGCCGTACTTATGGTGAAGACATGCGGATGTGTCCGATCTTCCGCTTTGATCCGAACGAGGAAGCCTCGCCTAGGGCCAAGGCCAACTTGATGCGAGGGATCGTAACGCAGCAAATTCCGTTCGAGAGCATGAGTTCGGATGCGATGAAAGAAATTGCCGACTTGTGCGTTAATTGCCACCAGTGCCGAATTGACTGCCCTTCGCACGTCGACATTCCTAAGATGATGGTCGAGTCGAAGTCGCAATATGCGGCAACCAACGGGCTCTCGGTATCCGATTCATTTTTGGCCAAGCTAGACCGCTGGGCCGTGTGGGGAAATTTCTTCCTCCCGATGACCAACTGGGCACTAGCCAACCGTCAATCTCGCTGGTTGTTCGAGAAAATCTTTGGGATTGCTCAAGGAAGAAAGCTGCCTCGTTTTGCCAAACGGCCTTTTCTGAAAATGGCCCAACGAAAAAAACTGACCAAGCCAACTCGTAGAAGCGGCAAGAAAGTACTTTATTTCGTTGACTTGTATGCGAACTGGTTTGATGTGCAACTCGCTGAAACTTTTGTGGCGATCATGGAGCACAACGGAATTTCTGTGTATGTCCACCCTAGTCAACAATCATCAGGAATGCAGGCATATACACTAGGGGCCGTGCCATTGGCGAAATCGATGGCCGATAAGAATATCGCAATTCTGAGTGAAGCCATTCGCCAGGGTTACGAGATCGTCACCACGGAACCGGCTGCGACACTCTGCTTGACGCACGAGTATCTCAACATGTTCGATACCGAAGAAGCCCATTTAGTTGCAGAAAACACCACCGATGCCTGCGAGTATATTTGGAAACTGCATCAAGTTGGGGAATTGGAACTCGATTTCAAACCGGTCAACGCACTCGTTGGGTTTCATACCCCTTGCCATACTCGGGCAATGCACGGAAAATCAGCAGGAGAGAGCCTGCTACGCTTAATTCCCGGCCTGTCAGTTCAATCGCTGGAAAAAGGGTGTTCAGGCATGGCAGGTACTTTTGGATTAAAGAAAGAAAACTACCGCAGCAGCTTACGGGCCGGCTGGAATCTGATTACGGCACTTCGTGACGTGCAAATTCAAGTTGGATCAACCGAGTGTAGTGCGTGTAAAATACAAATGGAACAAGGGACGAACAAGGCCACCATTCACCCATTAAAGCTGCTCGCTTTATCGTATGGCTTGTTGCCGGAGTTGGCCGATCTATTAACTACCAGGACAGAAGATTTAATCGTCACGTGATTATTCAAGTAAAACTATTCGCCGTTGCTCGTGATTTGGTAGGAGCAGACCAATTACAGGTAGAGCTTTCCGGCACTTGTACCGTAGAGACGTTGAAAGAAGCGATGGTTCAGTTGCAACCTAATCTTGCCCCGATGATTGACTTTATGAGAATAGCCGTCGACAGCCAATTTGCGACAGCAGATACTCAAATATTGGCCGATTCTGAGATTGCCTGTATTCCTCCGGTCAGTGGAGGTTAAAATAGAACAAGAGAGAGACCTGAAGCTATTGAAGCTCTTTCCTTGTGTTTATTTATCATTATGGTCGAACTCACAGAACTACCCATCAATGTTCAAGCGGTCTCTGATTCTGTCGTCAGCGGAGATTCTGGAGCGGTCGTGCTGTTCCTCGGCACGACACGAGAATTCACGCGTGGTCGTCAAACAGAATCGCTCGACTACGAAGCTTATCCAGAAATGGCCTTGAAGCAGCTCCAACAGTTAGAGGCGGAGGCACGAGAGCGGTGGCCGATTGATCAGTGTACTATTATCCATCGATTGGGGCATTTAGAACTGGCAGAAGCCAGCATCGCCGTAGCAATTGCCACCCCCCATCGCGTAGATGCCTTCGAAGCGGCACAATGGATTATGGATGAAGTGAAACAGGTAGTGCCGATTTGGAAAAAAGAAAATTGGGCCGATGGCACAACCCAGTGGGTTCATCCAGGTATGGACACACCACCACAGAAATAAGAAATACCATGGCACTGCATGAACCATTAATCGATTCGTTCGGGCGAATTCATACGAATCTTCGCATTAGTGTGACAGATCGTTGTAACATTCGTTGTTTCTATTGTATGCCGCTAGAAAATGTTCAATTCAAGCCTCGCAATGAATTGCTGACCTTTGAAGAAATCGAGCGTTTCACACGCATCTCAGCCAGTCTCGGCATCAACAAAATTCGTCTCACAGGCGGCGAGCCTTTGGTTCGTTCTGGTATGCCGGCACTGATTCGCCAGCTAATTAAGGTTCCTGGTATCGAAGAGATCGCAATGACGACCAATGGGTTGTTGCTTGAGGAACATGCGAGTGATCTATTTGATGCAGGCCTGACTCGCCTGAACATTAGCTTGGATGCTTTGTCGGAAGAAATGTTTGAAAAAATTGCGAGACGAAAAGGCCTAGATCGAGTGCTGGCTGGAATTGCAGCAGCAAAATCAGTGGGCTTCAAGCATATCAAAATTAATACCGTAGCAATGACGGGTATCTCGGAAACGGAAATTATTCCGCTGGCTAAATTTGCCAGAGAGCAAGACTTGCATCTTCGCTTCATCGAATTCATGCCGCTAGATGCGGAGCATAACTGGGAAAACGAGCAAGTCATTTCAGGCCAGAAACTGCGAGAAATTATCGAGCAATCAATCGGTGAATTAAGTCCGGTAAAACAAGCAGACCCGAATCAACCTTCGGTCGACTATCAGTATGCCGATGGCAAAGGGAAGATTGGGTTTATAGACTCTGTCACTCAACCATTTTGCGTGAGTTGCAATCGATTGCGAATTACCGCTGAAGGCCAGATCCGCAATTGCTTATTCTCTGAGATTGAATGGGATGCACGCGAAGCGATGCGTACCGGGAAATCGGATCAGGAAATCATTCAATTGATGCGAGACTGTGTGCTGGCAAAGAAAAAAGGGCACGGGACCGATACACCAGGCTTTGCCCATCCTGATCGAGCCATGTATCAAATTGGCGGTTGATCTCCCACAAAACATAAGTGCTGAACAGCAGATAACGTGAAACGAATCTACTTAGATAATGCTGCGACAAGCTGGCCGAAACCACAAGCGGTGAAAGAGGCCGTATGTCTTCATTTTGACACCTTGGGCGCATCGAGCGGCCGAAGTGGCTACCAAGAAGCCATTGAAGTCGAACGGTTAATTAGCGAGACCAGACTCCGACTGGCCCGATTCATTGGCTGCCAAGATAGTTCTCGCATTGTGTTTACTCAAAACGGCACAGACTCGTTAAACTTGGTGTTGCATGGATTGCTGCAAGAAAACGATCATGTGGTCACGACAGAAATTGAGCACAATTCGGTATTGAGACCTTTGCATGATTTATCCGAGTCGAGAAATGTTTCAACAACGATGGTTTCTCCAAACTCTGAAGGCATCGTCGAAGTTCAGTCGATTCAACAGGCGATCACCCCAGAGACAAGACTCGTGGTGATCAGCCACGCGTCGAATGTCACAGGCGTAATTCAACCAATCGCTGAAATCATTTCTGCCGCGCATGCTCAAGGAGCAAAAGTGTTGGTAGATGCCGCTCAGACCGCCGGCCATTTGCCGATTGATGTTGGGCAGTTACAGGTTGATTACTTGGCTTCGCCAGGACACAAAGGGCTGCTAGGGCCGTTGGGTACAGGCATGCTGTACATTGCCCCTGGTGAAGAGACTTCGCTCAAATCGATTCGCCAAGGGGGAACTGGTACTTCTAGCGAACAGCCAGAGCAGCCATCGGTTCTACCGCAGAAATATGAGTCGGGCAGCCATAATGTTCCCGGTATTTTAGGATTGAACGCAGCGATCAAGTATCTAACGGATCGTGGAGTCGCAGACGTTCAAAAATCGATTGAACTTCTCACGGATCAATTGATTACGGGGCTTGACGAGATTCCCGACATTTGGCGATATGGCCCCAATCAAATTACACCGCAAATTGGTGTGGTAAGCCTCAATGTGAATGGATTGGAATCTCATGAGTTGGCCACGATTCTCGATTCCTCCTATCGTATCCAAGTGCGAGCAGGGTTACACTGTGCTCCCTTAATGCACCGCAGCTTGAACACCTTGGAGACCGGTGGCACGGTCAGGATTAGCCTGGGTGCTTTTAATACTTCCGCTGAAATATCGAAGGTGCTAGAAGCCCTGCGAGAACTTTGCTCTTAGAATCAGAAAAATTGGACCTCTCTATGACAGATAAACCTTGGTATGCAGAAGGCTTACGTTTTGAGTGCAGCGAGTGCGGCAATTGCTGTACAGGCGCACCGGGCTATGTCTGGCTGAACCAGGATGAGATCCAAAAAATGGCAGAGACGGTCGAGATGGCTGTTGAAGAGTTTGAGCAGACCTATGTGCGTAAGGTCGGGATGCGAAAAAGTTTAAAAGAACATTCCAATGGCGATTGTGTCTTTTTTGATAACAAAACCAGGCACTGCCAAGTTTATTCGGCACGACCTCGCCAATGTAAGACTTGGCCATTCTGGGACTCGAATCTAAAAACCGAGCAAGAATGGAAAGAAACCTGTGATTTCTGCCCTGGAAGCGGGACCGGGCCTCTCTACGACATTGAAACCATCGAACAACGCCGCCGCGAGATTCGCATCTAAACATTGCATGCTCTTCACGGGATGCTCAAGAACCGGTTATTTGGAACCTGATAATTATCCGGTTTACTTCAAGATTAACGGTTATGCGGCCGATAACGAATAACAAGGCGCAATATAGGTCTTGAATTACAAGGCTTAAAAGATTCTGTCTGGCTACAAAAGAAATTTCCTAACCTGATATTTACTAAGGGGTTATGAAGATTTCAAACGGGCTAGGGAGCAATAATACGTCTAAGATCTTTGACAATCAGAACTTACGAGAAATAGTGTCATTCACTGGGTGGTATTTCATGCCCGGTGACAAAACCATTTTATTGAACTTACGCAAAGTGTTTATCGGATTGAGCTTGACTCTAGTACTTACGCCACCTACACTTGGAGCGATAAGGGGTTCAATGTGAACTTTGATTAACACCTTTTAATTTTGTTCCTTCAACAGGAGTTTGTGTCGTGACCAAAAAAGAAATTGTGAAAACGATTTCCGAGGAAATCGGCCTCACGCAACTTAAGACCAAGGAAATCGTTCAAAAGACGTTCAACGCGATCGTCAAGACCTTGGTAGAAGAAGGGCGAATTGAACTGCGTAATTTTGGTGTTTTTGAAGTCAAGAAAAGGGCTGCCCGCAAGGCCAGAAATCCTCGAACTGGAGAAAAGGTGTTCGTACCTTCCAAGTTTGTAGTGACGTTCAAGCCCGGTAAAGAAATGGAAGAACGCGTTCGCCAACTCGAAGAGGCAGAACGACTTAAAGAAGAACAAGCGATTGGTTCTGCTGAATCAACTCAGCCAGCAACCCCAGTGACTCCCCCCGAAGTCCAACAATCTACCCCGTCTACCGACACTCCAGCTCAACAAGCTGCGTCTGAAACGCCAAATACACCACCGAATGTTGGTCCTACACCAACTGACGGTCCTTCTGGCGGCGGACTCGGCTAATTTGAGCCGAGGTTAATTAGATACTGCTTCATGCAAGATTTTAATTTTGCGTGAAGTCTTTAGTGTACTGAAACTACTTGCTCGTATATGTTTGCGCTAATTTTGTGTAGACATAAATGAGTTCGTGTTAAATAAATAATTTCAATAAGCTTCACAATGTATGATCTTATGAATCATCGTGGTTCATGGATCAATACGGTTTTCACTTCACGGAGGAAGAGAAATGCGTAAAACTATTGCTGCGACCTTGCTTGGCCTAACTCTAATGCTGAACACAGGTTGCTACCTGCCAATTTATTCGGCTGACCCTACACGTCGAACAAATCAATTGCTGTTCACATCGGAAGATCTACGAACGATTCATGATGAATGGGAACGGATCTGGTTTTTGGATCAGCCTAGCCATTTAAAGCCTTATCGAACTCATGGCGGCATTATTTAATTGCCCCCAATCTTTGATCGATCTTGAAATATATCGGAAATACTCCGTGAAGCGTTGCTTTTGCATGGCAATTTTAGGTTGCTGTGCAAAAGCATTGTTTATTTCTTGATCACGAACTGGCTGCATTCATTTGTCTCCCACATTGTCTCTGTGTGGCAGCATGATTACGATGAACGGTTATTGCCGTGAGATTTCTATCAGATCCTTCCAAATTGAAGCCCCAAGAGATTAATGAGTTCTGAGCTAACAGTCCAGCTGGGTCGTTTACAACTGCCAAATCCTATTCTGGTGGCGTCTGGAACTTTTGGGTATGCCCGAGAGATGGAAGCCTTTGTCGACCTAGATCAATTAGGGGGAATTGTCCCCAAGACGATCACTCAGCTTCCACGAACTGGCAACAGCCCTTGGCGTACCGTGGAAACGCCGGGCGGGATGCTCAACTCGATTGGTCTCGATAATGATGGTTTAGAAGCATTCATCGCACATCACTTGCCCTACCTTAGCAGTCTCAAAGCTCCGT
>NVWB01000210.1 GCA_002733575.1 Blastopirellula sp.
AGATCGAGGTTTGCCAACATGATATTGATCGGGGCATTCTCAACCAGTGCAGTCTTTTCAGCTGCTGATCGCTCCATTTCCAATTTCTCGGTAACAACACTCCAGGTCACCATTGGGCCTGCGTAGTTACCATCATTGTCGTAGGTAGGGCTTACTAACAAGTCTAACTTTTGATCCGCAAAATCAATGATCGATTGAACTGGCAAGTTGCGTGCGTTGCCTAGGATGTTTCGTTGATAACTTGGATCTTTATGGAAGATATCAACATTTTGTCCTACGATCTCATCTAGTTTACAAGGAAGATGTTCCTCTAAAGTACGAAGCGTATCAATACTTGCAGGGTTGGCATAAATAATATCAAGATCTAGATTTGCCAGCATGATATTGATCGGTGCATTTTCAACCAGTGCGGTTTTTTCAGCAGCCGCTTTTTCTAGTGCCAGTTTCTCGGTAACAACTTCCCATGTGACCATCGGCCCGGTGTAATCGCCATCAGCATTGTAAGTTGCAGAGACCAATAGATCGAGAGATTGATCCGCAACTTTAATGATGGCCCTGTGTGGCAGATTGCGATCATTCTTGAGCAAGTTTCGTTGCATCTCTGGATTCGTATGGAAGATATCAATGTTCGTTCCAATCAAATCATCGACTTGAATTGGCAAATGTTCTTCCAAAGTGCGAAGTGTTTTGAAGCTTGAAGGGTTAGCATAAGTGATCACGAGATCTAAATCAGCGACCAAGATATTGATCGGTGAATTATCACTAATCGATTTGGCAAGTGACAGTTCTCGTTCAAGCTCGGCAGTGTTCTGTTTGGCAGTGTTCTGTTTGCTTGTAGATGGCATGGTTCTATCTCTTCTATGGATTTTCTAGGAAAGATCTCAACATCATGGGATGTGAGAGGAAGGTGTGAATTGCCATCCGAGGCGCTGTTGGATCGTCCTTGCAGTTGCGTAGGTGGGGAGTTGTGTAGGTGGGATTTTAGGTAGGCAGTTTTCAGATCGATTTATTCTGCTGAATTAACTGTGGCATCAAGCGATTCTTCTTCTGAATCGCCTAGAATCTTATCGATATCTAGCAATATCAGGAGCCGTTTTTCTAGCTTAATTAACCCAGTTAAGTACTCTCTTCCAAGGCCAGCCACTGTAGGCGGCGGAGGAGCAATTTGCTTATGAGTGACCCTTAAGACTTCACTCACGGCATCAACAATTATGCCGATGGTTTTACCAGCGACATTCATCACCATGATTCTGGTTTCATCGGTGGGTTGTTGTTCTTCGAGTCCAAATCGTAATCGAAGATCAACAATCGGAATCACAGTATTTCGTAGATTGATTAACCCCTTAATAAATTCTGGGGTTTGAGGAACACGTGTGATTTCACCCATCAAGATAATCTCTTGAACTTTGGTGATTTCAATTCCGTATTCTTCTTGAGCTAAGCGAAAGCTGACCAACTGGGTTGAGTTGGCAAGCTCTCCTTGATTTGACTCCTGCGTTGCCAGAGCCGAGACCAGTTGGTCTTCTGTGAGAGTGGACAAAGTATTAATCCTCCAAAAATTATGGGTTGTTCTCGTGAAATGTGTATCTCACGACAAATCATCAATCTGGACGACCTTGTCCTCAACTACAATCCTTCTTAGATTTCAATCAGGTAATTACGGTTCTTTAAATGAACTTTTGTCTTACCAGCCCCTGTAGTTGAGTACGTTCAACAAGTTAGGGGTGTCACAAAGACTACTTTAAGGATCGGGAAAGCAGAGGCATTAGCGCAGCCTGTTGTCCGCTATCTTTGGCGGGAGTCCGCTTGCAGATTTCCGGCTTCGATTCGCTTAGCCTGTATGAAGAATTTCATTAGTTCAGCCAGAGATTTAACACCTACCTTGTGCATGATTTGGTGGCGTCGATTTTCAACCGTACGCAAACCCATATCAAGCGTATATGCTATTTGCTTATTGCTATTTCCTTCAGCGATAAGCTCTAATATCTTCTGCTCTTCATTGGTTAGAATTGCTATGATCTTCTCGATAGAATCTCGTTTGTGTTTCTCTGTCATCCGATCTTTGTTTTGAATGAAGGCGTCTTTAATTGCTTGCCAGAGTTCATCTTCAGAGCAACTCTTTTCAAGAAAAGTGAAGACTCCAGATTGCAATGACTCAACCGCCACAGGAATCGAAGCATAAGCGGTGATAATGATGACCGGCAGGGCAGATCCCATCTCAGCAAGTTTCTGTTGTAACTCAGCACCACTCATGCCTAGCATGCGTAAGTCGGTAACAATGCATCCAGAATCTGAGTGAGAATAACTGTCCAGAAATTCCTCCGCTGAACCAAAGCAGGCATAATCAATACGCATTGAACTGATTAAGGCAGTCAATGATTTCAGGGCAATCTCATCATCGTCTATGATGAAGACGGTAGCGTTGTTAATTACAGCAGGTGATTGATCCATTGTTCTTCCAAGTTAAACAGATTCCATTACCGATTCATAGAAATTCCAATAATGAGAAAAACCTACGTGGAATAAAGTCTGCACTTTACATTTTATGCATTGAGTTGAGCTATCACACACCTCAATGCGGTTTGCCGCACACCCCTATGGGGATTGTTAATACTTTTAATATCGGATTTGTGTGATTTCCTGAATAGACAAGAGCCCGCTGTTTTGAGCGGTCAGCCGCGTTGAGTTACTTTGATGTTTCAACTAGCTTGGCATGTACGAAGAATTGCATTAGTTTAGCAAGTGATGAAACACCGATTTTGTGCATGATTTGTTGGCGACGATTTTCAACCGTTCGCAAGCCTAGGTCAAGTTTATATGCGATCTGCTTATTGCTCTTTCCATCAGCGATCAACTTCAATATCTTCCGTTCCTCAGTGGTTAGACTTGCGAAGAGATTCTCGATAGAATCTCGTTCGTTTTTCTCTGAAACCCGAGTTTTATTTTGGTTTAATGCATCTTTGATTGCTTGCCAGAGTTCATCTTCCGAGCAACTCTTTTCAAGAAATGTGAAGACTCCAGAATGCAATGATTTTACTGCAAGGGGAACAGAAGCATAGGCGGTGATAATAATGACAGGCAGGGCAGAGCCCATCTCAGCAAGTTTCTGTTGTAACTCGGCACCACTCATGCCCAGCATTCGCAAGTCGGTAACAATGCATCCAGTATCGTTGGGTAAATATGATTTTAGAAAATCCTCTGCGGAACTGAACTTTTCAAATTCAAGACCCATCGAGCTAACTAAAGCTGCCAAAGATTCACGTGCAATTTCGTCATCGTCAACGATATAGACAGTAGGCGTATCGCTCATGATTTATTGCTCCCGATATAAGGGTAAAGTAAAGTGAAATGTCGTCCCCGTTTCAGGGCTAGATGTAAACCAAATCTTTCCATCATGGTCTCGAATAATTCCCTGAGCGATCGACATGCCTATTCCTAGTCCTTCTCTTTTTGTCGTAAAGAATGGTTCAAACAGTTGTTTGGCTACTTCTTCTGAAATCCCTGGCCCATTATCGGCGACCATGATGGTGACCTCGTTATCTTGAATTTTTGTCTTGATCTGAATATGGCGATTATCGGCGGTCGTATTTTCTAGAGCTTCACGAGCATTTAGAATCAGATTGACAAAGACCTGTTGAATTTGGACTGAATTGGCAAAGACCTTCGTGTCATGGGGAATTTTACAAACGACTTTGACTCGGGAGCTGCGAATTTCAAAGGCAAGCAGTTTGATAACTTCTTCTGCAAGTTTGTCAATCACAACAGCCGACTTTTTAATATCGTGATATTGTAGGAAATCACGATATCGTTTAACGATTTCCTGCGCACCTGCAGTTGATTGTGAAATAAGATTAAGGCTATCGATAGCTTTCGTCCTGTCTTCAAACTCCACGCCTTTGAGAAAGTTTCGGCATGCTGCTGAGAAATTAGATATCGCATAAAGAGGTTGAGTTAGTTCGTGAACGATACCACTGGCAAGCTGACCAATTGTCGCAACCCGACCTGCGTGCTTGCGGGCAATTTGTTGATTGTAGAGTAATTCCGCTGCGTGATATCGTTCGATTTCCATGCCACACATTGCCGCAAACAGAGTAAGTAGTTTTTCGGGATCAACCCAGGCAGGTGGTTTACTATGAGAGAGGGAGTAGACTATGCCGAGAGATTTTCCCTCGCTAGTAAACATGGGGACACCGAAGAAACATTCGTACTGATTTGATTTGAATATAATTTCTTTTGGAAACTGTTGTGATAGGTTTCCGTAATGCGACAGAAAGTTATTGTCCATCACGCTCTCGCATAGTGTTTTTGACATTGGGAATTCACGATTCTCACTGAACCCGGATTCCGAGCTTTGAGCCAATATCTGATACGGTCCTTCAGATTGATTCGATTCAGCCACACAAACATAGTCCATCTGCATCAGACTTGTGATTGCTTGCACCACTGATTTGAAGAATGCGTCTCCAAAAACATCCAAAGTGGAGTGCCGAACCGCTTCGATCACTTCTTCCGACCATTTACGTTTAGTAATATCACGTAAAACAACCTGATTTGCAGCCTTCCCCTCCCATAAAGTAGGGAAAGAGATTACATCTGAGATAAAGCTCGTTCCGTCAACTCGTAATGCTTCCTGCTCATAGTATTGAGATTCCACCTCCTTAGATAAAACCTGATCGATCCGTTTCATCGTGATTTCATGAAAATTTGAAGGGACTAAATCCAGGATTGGTTTATCTTTTAATAACTCAGATGTAGTTCCGAACATCTCGGCCATTGCCGAATTGGTGTATTTAAATTTCCCTTCAAAGTGAACGGCAATCCCATCTGGAGAGTTATCTACCAGACTTCGATATCGTGTCTCACTTGCTTGCAGATCTCTCTCTGCTTTTTTATGATCTGTGATATCGCGTACCATGATCTGAACGGCAGGTTTACCCTCCCATTCAGTTGTAACACCGACGATATCTACTTCAACGAGAGTTCCATCGATTGTGAGAAGTTTATACTCCAACCTTTGTAGAACTTTCTTAGTTGACAGTACCTGATTAACCCGTTCCCTAGCGGTCTGATGAAAATCAGGATGCGTAAAATCCAGGATTGGTTTATCAACTAAAACATCAGGGGTAGTTCCAAGCATCTCGGCCATTGCCGAGTTGGTAAATTTAATTTTCCCTTCGCAGTGAATGGCAATCCCGTAGGGAGAATTGTCAACAAGTCTTCGATTACGAAGTTCACTTGCTTGGAGATCTCTCTCAGAAGTCTTATAGTTTGTGATGTCTTGCGTAATACTCAACAGGCGGTTTACTTTGTCGTCGGTATCAAAAACCGGGGTAAAGACTGAGCGGTACTCTTTACCATTGACCGCTTGAAATTCAAATTCAGAGCTCTCCCCTAAAAATGCGCAATCCAGTATCTTCGCAATTCTCTTGCGATCAGGCTCACAGACAGCGCTGTCATAAGATGTCCCTAGCACATCACACTCGTCCGTTTTATTCAGCATGTTAAGCCCAGCCGAACTCATGGACAGCAGTCTGCCTTGGGTGTCGATTTCACGAATACAATAAGGGGAGGATTCGACAAGTGTGCGATATTTCACTTCACTTTCTAGTAGCTCCTTCTCGGCTTGTTTGTGATCTGTATTGGAAAGAGATAACGCAACCAATGCAGCAATTGTATCTGCAAAGAATTCCTCATCGGAGTGCCATTTGCGTTGGCTCCCTGTGTGCTCTAGGCAAAGCATACCAGCCAGTTTGCCTTCTATTACAATCGCCACATCAAGCAAGGAAAATATACCGAGCGGGATTAAGTAAGATTCAGCAAAAGTTCTAGTGCGATCATCGGACAGAACATCCGTTGCATTGACCCTATTCTCGGAGAGCATTGACTTAAAATAGAGTGGATGCTCTTCTGCATTCATTACCTCTCCATCCGAATGCTGCCTCTCTTTCGAGTTATATAATGTGATGCAATGGAGTTTCTGCTGATCCTCTGACAGAAGCCAGATGCTGGCTCGTTCTACTTGTAATGTGTCTGCCGCTACCTGCGAGATTTTTTGTAATCCATTAGGAAAAGCTCCTGAAGCGATTGCAGGGTGAGTGGCCAACTCGGCTATCGCATCTCGTTGTCTGGCTTCACGATCTTGTCTCTTTTGTGATTCCTGTTCGGCCAGCTTGCGATCCGTGATATCTTCGCCAATAGCTTGATACGTGACAGGGTGTCCAGATTTGCTGAATAAGATGCGGTTTGTCCAGCGATGCCAACGAACCTCGCCGTTGGCTGCAATTGCCTGATGCTCGTGCGATTGATCTGGAAATTCGGCCGTCATCTCTAAGATATTGGCCATTACGGTTTTTCGCTCCGCTTCTGGGACCAAAAGCAGAAATGATGTGCCAATTAATTCCTCAGAGGTCTTCCCAAAATACTCACAGTACGATTTGTTGGCGTAGAGAATCTCACCACAGGGCAAAGAACGACAGATCAGTATCGGAGTGTTCTCCAGCACAACACGATACTGTTCCTCACTTTCTAGTAGGAACGCATTCGCCTGTGGGTGCCCTGTAATCTGAAGAGGTTCTTCCTGAGTACGCCGGAGTTCTTCGTTCTGCCTCTCCAATTCAATCTGATTTGACTGAAGCTGGTGGATGAGTTGGATTTTCTCTTTAGAGGTTAGCTCAGTCAAACTCTCAGTATGGAGATCCGCACAGGCAACTGCCTGCTCTTGCACTTTCGTTAGGTTCGAAGGCTCTTTGTTCACAAATGTAGTTCTCCACTTCCGATGGTTCAGTCCTCCATTTTCAAGCGTAAGAGCACGGAAATAACCGCAGACACTTTAGCAGTTGCGATTAATCTTTTACGCAGAAATATCTCCTTCGTACGCATTAAGCATCTCCGGAAAATGCGATAAACAATTGTGAGAAAATAGATAGATAATCTTCATCGCCAATTGGGTATCTCCAGTAGAATACTGGTAAGCTGAGTTGTTATCTTGTAACACAATCAAGAAAAATTTCATAGTATAAATTGATTTTAATCAGTCATGAATGCTCTGGCTAGAGTCCTCCATAAAAGACAGTTAACCGATGCAGATATCGGATGTGCAACCTGCTTCATGCAGACGAAATGCCCTGATCTAACCAAACTGTTTGCATCTCGTGGTAAGTTCCGGTACGTCTGTCGTTGATTCGAACCACCAAGGATGAGGGGAGTAGCTGAGTGACCAGATTTTTTAGGCAATCGCAGGTCTCTAGCCTGGCAATTTGAATTCACACTTCAACTATTGTAGAATGTTGTTTGTACGCAACGACATAGAACATACGAGATATTCACAAGGTACCATTATGAAACTTAATCTTCTCAAGGTGTGTCTAATTGCACTTTGTTCAATCGCAATGACTTCGTCTGTATTCAGCGCAGACGCGAAACCAGCCGCAGCTAAAAAGCCGGTTCGGCCTAAGCGGACACCTCCGCCAACGCGACCCTTTGATGCTCCGAGTGCTCCTAAGTTTACACGGCTGGATGGCAAGCCCGGCGTGAATCCGCCTGCTGATGCCTATGGTGATTTTTTAATCGGGCCAGAATACATGTCAGCCCCAGAACGCAAAGTGATTAAAGGCGTTCCGCAGGGGAAAGTGCAACAATTCGCTTTGAACTCGAAAGATGGCACGCTATTCAATCCGGGAATTGCCCGCGATGTTTTCGGCACGGTCGATCCGAACAATCCGAAGACATTAATTGTTGAAACTCGTGAGATTGATTACACGCGTACCATCACCGTCTATATTCCGGCCCAGTATGTGCCAGGCACTGCCGCGCCGTTTATGGTTACGCATGATGGTCCTAAGAAAATTGGTCAATCGGATAAAGGTCTGGCAACGATCCTTGACAATCTGATCGCTCAAAAGCGAATTCCACCGATGATTGCCATCATGATTGCCAACGGCGGAGGAGATGCCCAGGGTCACGAGCGTGGTCGTGAATATGACACGATGTCTGGCTTGTATGCCGAGTACATCGAAACCCATGTGCTGCCTCAAGTAGAGAAAAACTATCACGTCAAGCTGACCAAAGATCCTGAAGGACGTGCAACCATGGGCAGTAGCTCCGGTGGTTCGGCCGCACTGATCATGGCCTGGTATCGCCCCGATCTTTATCATCGCGTCCTGACAACTTCAGGCACCTTCGTGAACCAACAATGGCCATTCAACCCTAAAACGCCTGATGGAGCCTGGGGCTTTCATAATAAGTTGATCCCAGAAACTGACCGAAAGCCACTGCGTATATTTATCTCCGTAGGCGACCGTGACAATTACAACCCTAACGTCATGCGAGATGGCATGCACGACTGGGTCGAGGCCAACCACCTTATGGCCAAAGTGCTGAAAGCCAAAGGCTATCACTACCAGTACATTTTCTGCCTCAACGCCGGACATGGACTCGGACCTGCGAAGGGACAAATCTTGCCGCACGCCATCGAATGGCTATGGAAAGATTATCCGGTCACGGATACTCCGTGACCTTATAGGGCTCCTTTGGCTGTTTGACCCTAATTAATAACTTTTGAAGTTGCGCGATTTGGAGATCGCACTTTAAATTTGGGTGGCACCGATGACGATTCCGGAGTTGGCTAGGCTTCGGGAACAAACACATTCGGAACGTCGTCGGTGTGGCCGTAGGCCATCAGAGGTTACAGAGGTCAAGAATTTCACGGAACTCAAATGGAGATTTTAATCTAGTTTAAGCCTTAATTTATAGAGTGAAATAGAAACCTCTCTAACCTCTAATCGACTAGCGTCGACCCCGACGTCGTTTTGAATGAGCGTAATTGAGTGGCCAGCGATATCCAAAACCAACATCGCGGCCACCCGGATTATCACGCCGCTTTTTTTGTTTTCTTCCTCAAACCTGAACCACGTTGATACAGCCGGGCATTCCCATTTTTTCCGACTTCGTGGATGGCGCCCATGTTGCGGAGGGTGTAGGCCATTTTTTGGGCGACGTCTCGTGGCTGATCTGCGGCCGCGGCGATGTGGGACGTATCAAACTGCCGCGGTAGTTTGCCGGGGATCAGCTTCATTAAGTCTTTGGCAGTTTTGAAAGTTTTGGTTTCGAGGATTTCGACCAGATGTTGATCTTCGACTTGATGATCATTCTTTCGCCAGCGACGTTTGCGGCCATGCCCTGGGAAACGATGCTCTTCGATCTCGATGAGCGGAACTTCTAGCGTCAAGTTTTTATGTGGGAAAGCTCGCGTAAAGTAGACGAGTTCTTCAAAGATATCAACCAGTTTGCCACGCTTAGGGCTATATCGCTTTGAAACGATTTCGCCCCCTTGCTCATCAAACTTGATGATCTTCTTTCGATAAATAATCGGCTTGACGACTGTCACTGGATGCTTCTTGGTCAGATTTTGAATTTTATCTCGAATGGCCGAAAGCCCCGAGCACTGGACTTCAATCAACCGGTCATCGACCACCGCATCAATAAAATACCGGCCGAGCCTGACCTCAGTCGCCGCATCTTCCCCCGCGTAGATCGTCTTCAGTTTTTTATGCAGCGAAGTTTCCATGGTTCCACAATACTTGATCTTCAAAGGTTTGAAAATTACAGCGGCTCTATTTCTATATATCGTCTGCTAGCAAATCAGAACTTGGAGAAAGTTGGCACTAGCAGCCATGAATTGACAAAATGAAGCCCATTTCAGCCGTGATTGGATTAAAACTAGGGTGCAATTTTTCAATTTCGTTTTACCTTATCTCTGTAAGCCACGTTACTGACACGCTTTATTGTTATTCTCTATACTACATGGGTTGTCGCTTATGGCTCAGATTATCGTAGAATGGTGCTTTGTTTGTTCGCTAGTTTTCTTTGCTGAAATGGAGCACTTCGCTGATGAAGCCAAAACCAATTGTGGCCTGTTGTGTTGCGGAAGTCATAGGAACCTTTTTGCTGATCTTCTTCGGCTTAGGGGCCGTGCATACTGCGGTACTGGTCGGCGGACTAGCGGGGCTTTGGCAAGTGGCCATTGTCTGGGGGCTGGCGATTATGATTGCCGTTTATGCGGTTGGCCCAATTAGCGGTGCTCATATCAACCCGGCGATTACCATTGGCTTTTCGATCTGGGGTCTCTTTCCCAAGAACCGAATTCTTCCTTATGTGGGCTCTCAACTGCTGGGTGCTTTTTTGGCAGCGGCAATGTTGTTTGTCATGTTCAGCCCGCACATTCAAGCAAAAGAAGAACAGTTAGGCGTGACACGTGGCGAGATCGGGAGCATTGTGACCGCATCCTGCTATGGAGAATATTTCCCCAACCCTGGTGGTTTAACTTTTGAAGACAACTCTCCTGGTGAAGTCGTTGAAGAGAATTATAAACTAGCATCCGAGAGTGTGGCATTTTTGACCGAGTTACTGGGCACCGCAATTCTCGCAATGATGGTGTTGGCAGTCACTGAACCAACACATTCAGGTGGCCCTAAAAACTTGGCTCCGGTATTTATCGGGCTAACAGTGGCGGCACTGATTTGTGTGATTGCCCCAATCACTCAGGCATGTTTCAACCCGGCAAGAGACTTTGGGCCACGATTATTCGCTTATTTTGCAGGTTGGGGAGAAATAGCCCTGCCTGGACCGAGACCGAGACCTACCGGGTTTCTCACGGTTTATATAATTGCCCCGATTGTTGGATCGATAATCGGTTCTGGCTTATACTTGAAGGTTCTCCGCCCTCATGTGCCTGATGATTCTGTCGAAGAAGAATAGTTCGAGAAACATTTTTCTACCCTATTTATTCGGATGTAAAGAGTTCCAAATGAACGATACTCCCTCCACTGATAACACGCCTGAAATTAAGCCGATTCGATTCGTAATGATCGGGGGCTTTCTTGGTGCCGGTAAAACGACCACCATTGGTCGCCTGGCCCAACATTATCAAGAGCAAGGATTGAACGTAGGCATCGTGACCAACGATCAGGCCGAAGACTTGGTCGATACGCAATTGCTTCGCAACCAAGGCTTTGAAGTGGGCGAAGTGGCTGGGGCCTGTTTTTGTTGTAACTTTAATGAATTAACCAGCACGGTTGAATCTCTCGCGGAAGCCCAACGACCTGACATTGTGATCGCCGAACCAGTTGGCAGTTGTACTGATTTGGTAGCGACGGTGATTCAACCACTGATGCGTTTATTTGAAGGCCAGTTTGATGTGGCACCTTATGGAGTCATCTTAAAACCATCGCATGGGCTACGCATTCTCAGCGATCAAGCATCCGCTGGCTTCTCGCCCAAAGCGGCCTACATATTTGAGAAACAGTTGGAAGAAGCTGACTTTGTAATTATCAATCGCATCGATGAACTTTCGGACGAGAAGGTCAACGAACTCTCGGCATTGCTGACAAAAAAAGTACCCGATGTTTCGATCCTGAAAATGTCGGCAAAATCTGGTGAGGGGTTCGATGCACTCATTGAACAACTTGATCAACGTGGAGATTTTGGAAAGCGGATTCTTGAACTCGATTACGATGTCTACGCAGAAGGCGAGGCCGAACTTGGCTGGTTAAACAGCAGCTTGAAAGTAACCTCGGAAAATAAATTTGATCTAGACACACTGCTGATGGATATTTTGCATCGGCTGGGCAAATCATTGGGCGAAGTTCAGGCTGAAATCGCCCATCTAAAAACCATCGGCTTGTACGAAGGATTTTACGGCGTTGCTAATCTCGTCAGTAGCGATACTGATGCTGTATTATCACTGCCCTCAAACTGCCAAGTGACCGAAGCCGATCTGGTTGTGAATGCCCGAGTGGCTGTGGACCCTGATATTCTGAAACAGCAAGTGGAAGCCGCCGTAGCAGCCGCTGCCGATGAACTTCAATTGTCAGTCGAATATCGTCAAACCCAACACTTTCGCCCTGGTCGTCCTGTGCCAACGCATCGTTTCTCAAAAGCTGATTAATGTTGGTGGGCACAAAATAATTTTGCATGGCACACTGACAGCCATCACTGCCCTCACATATCAGTTCCCTAGGTGATTCTCATGTCAAAGTCATGTAGAATAGATCCTATCATCCTTGTCCTACCAAGCTTATTCTTTACCTGCCTGTCTGGAGATTCTATTGATGTTGAAAGTTTATTCTGTCTGTAAATTAGCAGCTTGTGTTGCCCTGCTGTTTCTTTCTGGTTCTGTCGTAGCTGGCGAGTATGAAGTGAAACTTCCGACGGAGCAGCAGCTTGAAGAGTATCATTTGGATGGTGACTTTTATAAGAAGTGTACTCTGGTTCAAGATATTTTGATTGCGACTTCGGAGAAGGTTTCTGACTTAACCCACAAAGAGGCCGCTTATCAGTTTGATATGGTCATGCGGAATATCAACCCCGATATTGCCCAGCGGATTCGAGACCAAAAGGTACTGTGTATTCTGGTGGCCCATAATGAGTTGACTTCGGAGGTGCCGCAATTCACGTCTGAAAAAACTGGCAAGGAGCTTGACTTCTACAACTGGCGCAGCCGAGGGTTTTTAACCAAAAAGCACGGTCGCTCGACTGTTTTCTTTGCAGAAGAAGATGTTCTCGAATACGAAGGGGGCATGCAAATTGAGAGTATTTTGATTCACGAATTTGGCCACGTGATTCACGGTGCCGGATTTGATGAAGAACTACAAAAACGATTGACCGATACATTTGAACGCTCGAAAGCTGCCGGCATCTGGAACGATGGCTACGCGGCGCAGCGGTTTCGTCGTGTGAAGAGCGAAGAGCCGGTGAGTTTACTTCAAGCGTTACGGAAATCGTTTCCAGATCAACCGAGAAAACTGTTGGTCAAATGTTTGAACGGGGGAGATATTCTCGTTAATGGCATGCCAACTAACGCCAAAGTGAAAGTCAACAAAGACGACAAGGTACGAATCGTCTTCGGTGGAGACAAGCAATGTTACGCCAATAAAAATAGGGCCGAATACTTTGCTGAAGGCGTGCAATGTTGGTACGACACTAACCGCACGATGGATCACGACCACAACCATATTCATACCCGCGAACAACTGAAAGCGTATGACCCTGCATTGGCTAAGCTGAGTGAAGACGTACTCGGCAACAACGAGTGGCGATTTGTTTCCCCCAGGGAACGAGCAGGACAAGATCATTTAAAAGAATACGACTTGTCAAAAGCACCCAAGGTGGTTGACCCTGAGCATATCCAAAACGCGGCCAACGATTACTACGACAAATACTGGAAAGGCTACTGGCTGCGGCTGCATGAGAAGCATGGAATTACGGTAGAAGGGAAGTAATCACAAGCTTAGAAATTCGAGAAAAATAGAAACCGCTCTGGCCTCTAATCGACGACAGTCGACCCCGGCGTCGTTTTGAATATGCGTAGTTGAGTGGTTCGCGTTCTCCAAAACCGACGGCGCGGGTACCTTCGGGATTGAACTTTTTTCTGAAAAGCTGTAACTCACTCTGCTGGCTTATCACCATATTCCCTTGGCCCAAACATCCGTTCTCGATACAAGGCCAATCCATGGGCCGCGTGATATAGGGCTCCGCATTCGAGTGGAATACCTTCGGTCTTTTCAAACACTTCGCACATGTGATCGGCGGCTCGCATCATCCATTCCTCTTTCAGCTCCTCTTCTGTTCGTGACAAAGCTAGGAATTCCAGCGTGTGACCAGTGGTACTTAAATCTTCCGCCAAGTCAGGTGAACTCCCTGACCGTAAGAAATAATTAGTGCTGAATGAACCATTCGGGTTTTGATAACTTTGGGCGGTTTTAATTCCCTCCTCGATCAATTCTCGGGCCCCGGCCCAGGCTCCATCAACTTTGCCGCCAGCAGCTTCATGTCGATTCAAGGCCATCGACATGCCAATCAAGCGATGCGTTCCGCCACAGGCGCCAGAGTTAAAACCATGATCGACTTCGGCCTGTACTAATTTTTCGATGCTCCATGGTTTTCCGAAGGAATCATTCCAAGTGGCATCCGAGGGCAAGTATCCGGTGAGCCCTATTAATGTCCAACTAAACTCTTGATCGGTATTGCGTGAGGTATCTAACTGCACTTGCGCGACAAAGTCTGCCACCGTGTAAGTGTCTCTGCCGACTTCAATTTTTGTATCAGGCGGCAATTGACATTGCGACAGCACAGCCAACCATTGATCGTGATGGCCTTGGCCTGCTTTGGTTCCTGGTTCCATAATGGCACGCAAACCATAACGGTCTTCGCCGGTGTCGGTGTTGGGATATTTAGTGCCACGCTCGACAGTCCAGCCCTTCATCTGGCCACCTGCTAGAATATAGTCGACCGCTGAAACGAGTTCCCCTTCGTGCTTCACTTTGAAGTCACGTTGAAAGGTCAGTGCCCCGTGCAAGATCTGCCATGCGGCGTGATCTTGGGTATTCAAGTGACGTTTTTCGTAAGTGTAATCCAACACCGCATCAATTCGGTTCTTTAGCGTTTCAGGATCAATTGATTGCAGTTCTTCCAGTGAAGCAGGATCATCCACTGGTTCAACCACCGGACGACAGCTAGAAAGCGTCAAGCCAATACAACCAAACAAGCAGATTAAAAGTCGTGAAGTCTTCATACCATCGATCAAGTTCAAAGTAGATTTCGTTTTGTGAATCGCTGTTTAACAATTACACAAGAAGGGGAACACTCTTTTATAATTGCCACAGGCAGAAAGCACTAGGAAACCTGGCCGATTATTCAAAGATCACCCTCAAAAGGGTTGAAAATAGCCTTTCTGACCTACGATATAGCTCGTCATTGAGCCCAGACACTCACTTCTTCTTCGGCCGAAACGCTTCGATATGTTCTGGATCGGTGGTGATAAATGGCCCATCGAGCAAATCAATACAATACGGTATCGCCGGGAAGACTGCGTCTAGACACTCGGCGATCGCTTTCGGTTGACCGGGCAAGTTGATAATAAGTGCTTGCCCACGAATGCCGGCCGTTTGGCGAGAGAGAATGGCGGTTGCTACTTTTTCTAGAGACACTTTACGCATCAACTCACCAAAGCCAGGCATCATTTTTTCACAGATGGCCTCGGTCGCATCGGGCGTAATATCTCGCATCGCTGGGCCAGTTCCACCGGTGGTGATGACCAGCGAACACTTTTCGGTGTCGCACAGCTCAACCAACGCGGCTTCTACGATTAGCATTTCATCCGGGATCACACGGTTGACCGGTTCCCAATCAGAACTGAGAACGCGGTCAAGATATTCACGAATCGCAGGGCCACCCCGATCTTCGTACTCACCACGGCTTGCTCTGTCTGAAACGGTAACAATTCCAATTCTTGCTTTTTTCATTTCCCTATCCCAATAAACAATAAGCCTGATCAACTTGACCAGGCTTTATTACCAGCTCGGGTGCCATGCCCTCGCGCTTTCGCGTGGGCATGTTTTTGAACTAGTTAACTAATCCAAAGCATGCCCACGCCTGATCGGCGAGAGCATGGCACCCTAGCTTAGTTGTAAGGTCTGCTATTAATTGTTACTCGTCCGCACTACCGGCAAACGAGGAGACCATGACTTCATCTGACGCGCAAGACATTCTGGCTTCGGCAAAAGCTTCTTCGGTTTCCCAGATCACGACTTTGCAAGGTCGAACGCTTGAACCTTCTAGCAACTTGACACAAACATTTTCCAACAGGTATCGGGCCATACTTTCCGCAGTTGGGTTGTAAGGCAGTATGTAATACTTGCAAGGAATAACTTGCTTGATGGCGTTGATGCCGTTTTCATCATCTTCGTTTAAGATGAAACCGTGGTCCCAATGTTCGTCGATCCAACCTTTGAACATTTTCTTCAGGTCGGCAAAGTCGATCACTCGACCTACCGAATCAACTTCATCCGCCGTAACGTAAAAGTCGGCAACGTAATTATGACCGTGAAAGAATTCACACTTTCCGCCATGTTTATATAATCGATGTCCGGCACAAAACTTAATACGCCGCATGATGACCATACTCATCGAAACATTCTCCGTGTTTTTAGTTGGTAATATGTTTGAAATCGGGCAACTCTGGTTCTGCACTGGCAAGATGCCAGTGGCACACAGAATTGAGCACCCAGTTGTTTAACCTTTAAGCTCTTCTACTATTCTCTCAAGTTCGCGTTGCTAGGCAAGGGCCAGTGTTTCATTCTGCCAGTTTGGGGTCTGATATTTTTGCAAATCGGGTCATGTCAATCTCTTGTCGGTACGTTCCAATTCGTAGCCCAATCAGGGATGCCATGAGCAATGTCAAAGGAAGATACAAGCTGTTGACCAGAAACGCCTTGCCTGGCCAATAAATTGATGGATCAAAAATATTCCAATTGCAAACATAAATAAGCGTAACTGCCATCAGCACAAACCCGACGGTCGCTGAATTATTGTCCGCTTGCTTGATCTTGTAGGACAGGGCAATCACTGCTTCCACGGCCATACTGATTGCGGCAATGATGAGAGCGGCCTGCCATCCGAGGAAAATGCCAACAGTCAGCAGTATGGCAAAGACTTCCCAGCCACGTGTTCGGTTGACTTGATCCGATGAACCCACAGGCATGAATTTGCAACTGCGAATGATCAGCCCTAATACGCCGCCAGCCAAACCACCTACGATTAGCGACATGGCCAAATTAACCCGCTGTGGATCTGCCAATCCGTTCCAATGAAATGGAGCCCATTGAACAATCATCAATTGTGGCCACACCAGTGGAAGCACCATGCCCACGATCACAGCAAAGGCAATACTTTTTATCGGAATGCGTTGTCGATCATACGCGATTAACATCCAAACTATCAGCAGGCAAAACATCAAACAGTGATATCCATAAGGGCCGATGATATTCCAGTTAAGCTCAAATAGAACTCCAGAGAAACCTAGATACCGGGCTGATTCGATGCCTGGCAGATTGGCCCCTCCGGAGAGCAATTCCACTTGCAATAAGAGTACGAACACCGTCCCTACCAAGGCTTCAACAATTGGGTAGCGAGAAGAGATCGGCAAGCGACAGGCCCTGCATTTACCGCCCAGCATGATCCAGCCCAAGACAGGCACGTTATCGAATGATTTAATTTTTGTACAGCAGAAGGGACAACTCGAAGGCGTACTGACCACCGACTTACCACGCGGCATCCGCCAGACCACGACATTCATAAAACTACCAAGCGTGGCACCGACAAAGAAAAACCAAACGTAGCCAAAGGTATTGATCAAACGTAACCGAATCTGCCCTAACGATTCCGATCGCTCTGTGAGCAACGTTGGATCATCGTGTACGGCACTTTGAAGCAGATACTCTAGCACCGGCCAGCCAATCAATACCGCGAGCGAGACCACGGTTACAATCACCACTGTTCGGCGAAGCCATACATTACGCTGTTTAGAATTCATCAAGCGGCTGGCCTACTTCTTGTCGTGGAGTTTTTCGTTTTGTTGATGTCGGGTCGCATCACGCACGGTCTTTTTCTCAAGGTTACGCAGCAAAGCCTCGTTCAAGTCGATTCCGGTTTGGTTCGCAATACAAATTAAAACGAACAAGACATCGGCCAGTTCGTCACCCAGATCGGCCCCTTCGTCTGACTTTTTGAAACTTTGGTCTCCATACTTCCGAGACATGATGCGAGAAACTTCGCCCACTTCTTCGACCAATTGGGCCAGGTTTGTGAGTTCAGAAAAGTACCGCACGCCAATCGTGTTAATCCAATCATCTACTTTCTGCTGTGCATCTTTGATAGTGAGATCTGGCATAGGATGAGGATGAATTGGAAGTTTTATCGTAGGGTGCCACTGGCTACGCCAGTGTGAATCACAGGTTTTAAACGGGAAAACAATCACAACCCGAAGCGTAAGCGAGGAGGAAGTTTATACGCGGTTCTTTATCGGGTGCCACTGGCTTTGCCAGTGTTGATTTAGAGTTCGGTTTGTATCATTCTCTATTTCTTGAAATCCAGAAACATTGAATATCATGGGGCACATTGCGTTCGATGTCTTCGCACAAAAAACGACAATTTGTACTTCACACTGGCGAAGCCAGTGGCACCCAGGTGTCATGATTATTCGTGTGGTTCGTGCCTTTCGTGATGAATAGGGCGGCTTCCAATACTACGGCACCATGCCGCCGGGTACGCCTTTGGTCACTACGGCCACGGCGTCGTGTGGGTGGAGGCTTTCGAAGTGGCTGGCTTGGATGCGGAAGTCGGTCACCTTGGTCATTAATTCAACCGCTACTTGCATACGCCTGGCCGCGTCTTCGCAGAACATTAGGTTCTCTCCGTTGATGCGGGCAAACTCTTGTTCGTCGGCTCGTTTTACCGCAGCTTGAACTGCCGTGTTTAACACGCCTTCGGTGCGTTCGATTAATTCTTCAAACGGCAAGTCATCCCGATCCTCGGCAATTTGGATCGTAATATCGGCATGGCTGCGTTGGCTGTGCGGCACGGCCATCATGGTTTGGTTGGAGCCAATCCAATCTAAGACCGAAGAGGCCGAAATCCAATTGTGGCCATCGAACTGTTCTTCAAACTGCTGCTGAAGCAATTGACGAGACAGCGCGGCCGAACAAGGACAGGCACTCGAATAAGTCAGGCGAACATGAACCCGGTAAGTGAATTGTCCTTCATGAAGATAGGCTTCAATCTTTATGGGATAGCTACGCCAAGCCGAGTGATCACTCAAAAGTGATTCTTGGCGAATCATATGCTCGAACTCAAAACTCACATAGCTCGATGAACTCATCTCTTCGTGGGTTTCGAGGAAACTAGTCAAAATTAATCCGATTTGCTTTCGGCTAAATTCTTCGTCCAACGCGCGTTGCAGGCCCAAGTAAAGGCGAGACATGTGAATGCCTTTGACTTTAGGGTCGTCTAAACTAACATACGCATCGACTTTGGCCGGCGTGCGGAAAAGTTCGCCTTTGCTGTCTCGCAGTTTGATTGCGACTTCGATGCCCGACATGCCGACTCGATCCAAGGCCGATTGATATTGGGCGCTGGTATCGTTGGCCACATCAGGCAGCGTGTTGGTATTGGTATCCATATAAAGTGGTCGCGGCAATGAGGCGGCATGGATCATTTTAGGGTTGCCGGTTTCACTGGAAGGAGTATTTGTAGACATCGGAAAATCCGTTAGCACAAAACAATGGGGAAAATCTGCAAACTTTGAGCTTATCAATTCTATTAATACCGAGTTGGACAGTTACACAATCCAGTTTCTCGTAATTTCTACAACAACGCTTAGGCTCTGTAAGCTGAGATGCCGAAAAGACTAACGTGGATACGAATATGTACCACAGAAGAAATCGCCACTCACACAGCATAGGCCGTTACATTGTGGTAAAATACGATCTGTATTAATAAGGAAAGTTGTTGAGTTCCTAAAAGTTTGCTGCACAGCTACCATTATTGTTACCCAGAGGGGCCTTTCACTCAACAGGCTAGAGCCATTTGTGGCCAAGAATCGGCCAACTCACAAGCCTGCCAGTTTGTCTTATTCTATTGAAAAACCCTAGAAAAGTTATAACGATCAAGCATGTCAGACAATTTGGGCCCTTTTGGGCAATTTCCGTCAACCCGCCTGCGTAGAAACCGCCAAGCCGACTGGACACGTCGCTTAGTGCGAGAATCGTCCCTTTCGGCCAACGACCTGATTTGGCCAGTCTTCGTACAGCCAGGCAAAAACAGAAGAACACCCATCGACTCACTTCCTGGGGTCGATCGATTGACAATTGATATCTTGATTGACGAAGTCGCCAAAGCGGCTGATTTGGGAATTCCCGCAGTCGCCATCTTTCCCGTTACCCCAAACGAACTAAAAACTCCAGGGGCTGAAGAGGCAATCAACCCGAATAATTTAGTCTGCCAAGCGGTTCAAGCGATCAAGAAAAGTGGCGTTGATCTCGGTATCTTGTGCGATGTGGCATTGGACCCTTATTCAAGCCATGGGCAAGATGGTCTGGTAGAAAACGGTTATGTGGTCAACGACCCTACGCTCGAAATGCTTTGCCAACAATCGGTGGTTCAAGCCGACGCAGGCTGCGATATCATCGCCCCGAGCGACATGATGGATGGTCGTATCGGGGCCATTCGTCAAGCGTTAGACAAAGCAGGACACCAACAAGTGTTGATCATGTCGTATGCGGCCAAGTATGCGTCGAGTTTCTATGGTCCGTTTCGTGATGCGGTCGGTTCGTCTGGTAACTTGGGCAGCGGAGATAAGAAAACCTACCAAATGGACCCTGCCAATACCGATGAAGCAATGCGGGAAGTGGCCCTTGATTTACAAGAAGGGGCTGACATGGTGATGGTCAAACCGGGCATGCCTTACTTGGATATTGTCCGCAGAGTGAAAGATCAATTCGCCGTACCAACGTATGCGTATCAAGTCAGTGGAGAATATGCCATGATTGCGGCGGCAGCCAGTTACGGTTGGCTAGACCGTGACAAGGTAATGATGGAAAGCCTGATGGCCTTCAAACGAGCCGGTGCCGATGGCATTTTGACCTACTTTGCCGTGGATGCTGCCGAAAAAATGAAAGGCTAGATTGTCGTTTTTTAAAATAGCACGCGATCACAGAGAATGCCCAATTTTTCATCCTCAGATTGTTCCTATCCCTTGCTATCTAGTCGTTGCAGATTTAGGCTTAACAGTTGTACAACGCATTTGTTTTAACATTTCCATATTCAAGCTGATCAGTTCCCATGCCTGAAACTCCTGTTGAACTTTTATCCGACTGGGTCCAGCGAGACGCATCGCCTGATGCGGTTCAGTGGTTATTCGAAAAATCGGAGGCAATCCTTGATGGAGATACTCGCACCCTCTATCTTTCGTTTGGATTAGCGGCCCGTAAATTTGGCAAGCAAGATCTGAACCTGAGTGCAGCCGATCTCGAAAAAGCCAACGAGGCCCGAACTGGATGGAACCCTCAATTCTGGACAACAGATCAGGCCGCACGCACCTTGCTGATCATGGCCTTGCCGGGTGCTGACCCAACCAAGTATGTGGCCGATTTAGACCGTCTGTTCAATGCAGCCGAGTTAGGCGAACTGGTGGCCTTGTATCAAGCATTGCCGTTGTTGCCCTACCCTGAATCTTTGGTCAATAGAGCCGCCGAAGGTCTCCGTACCAACATCAAACCAGTCTTCTGTGCGGTCGCCCATCGCAACCCATTTGCAGAAGAACAGTTCGATGAAAACACTTGGAACCAAATGGTGCTCAAGGCCCTGTTCATTTTTGCTCCGCTTGACCCTATTATTGGCATTGATCGCAAAGCGAACCCAGCCTTGGGTCGCATGTTAATCGACTACGCCCACGAACGTTTGGCCGCCAAACGCCCGATTCCTGTTGAGCTCTGGCGAGTGGTTGCCCCATTTGTCGATGAGATTGCACTTGCCGATATGGAAGTGATTTTCCGAGAAGGCGAACCACTCGAACAGCAAGCAGTTGGCCTAGCGCTATCCCAGAGTGCCACCGACGAGGGCGATGAAATCCTGAGCACCAACCCTGAGATCGCGAATCAAATTCAATCCGGCCAGATTAACTGGCAGCAAATCAGCGAAGCGGCCCACGCTTCTTAACATACATTCATAAGGCAATCATTCCATGAAGTTTATCGATCCACATATTCACGTTTCCGCCCGTACCACCGATGATTACGAAGCAATGGCCGCCGCTGGCATTGTGGCCGTGATTGAACCGGCCTTTTGGCTCGGCCAACCGCGAACATCGATCGGCACGTTTCAAGATTATTATTCGAGCCTAGTAGGGTTCGAGCGATTCAGGGCCGCTCAGTTTGGTATCCGCCATTACTGCACCATAGGGCTCAATTCCAAAGAAGCCAACAACGAAGCCCTGGCCGAGGAAGTGATGGAACTGTTGCCACTCTACCTGACCAAAGAAAACGTAGTAGCGGTTGGTGAGATTGGTTTCGATGACATGTCGAGTGCCGAAGAGAAATTCTTCCGTCTTCAACTGGAACTAGCGAAAGAAGTCGGCTTGCCGGTGATGGTTCACACCCCGCATCGCAATAAAAAACAGGGCACCACCCGCAGCATGGATATCATCGAAGAGCATGGTATTCCGTCGCACATGGTGGTCATCGATCACAACAACGAAGAGACCGTCAAAGAAGTGCTGGATCGTGGTTACTGGGCCGCCTTCACCATTTACCCCAAAACCAAAATGGGTAACGAACGGATGGTCGCAGTGGTCGATAAGTACGGTGGCGAACGGATTATCGTCGACTCCTCGGCAGACTGGGGGGTCTCCGATCCATTGGCTGTTCCGAAAACCGGAAATTTAATGTTACAAAAAGGTATCCCTGAAGAGAATGTTCGGTTAACATGTTATCAGAACGCGATTTCGGCGTACGGACAAAGCGGCCAATTCAACGAGGCGGATTGGCTAGATCCTACACCGATTGATCAACGGAACCTATTTGAAGGGAACAGCGTTCTACGAGGTCAAGATCCTCGTGTTGATCAACAGGAACAGTAAGACACAATCAACTGATCATTAACCAACGGTTTCAATTCTAATAAGAATTAAAGCCGCTGCAAGATTCAGAAGAGGCCAACTACGCACTAGCGCAGTTGGCCTTTTTTTATGAATGATGTATCAGTTGAAACTTTTGAAGTTGCATACTTTGGAGATAAGAGGCAACTTCAAAATTTAAACCAACGTCCATTGAACAGGCACATGAAAAAACAAGGCAACAGACAAGAGACACACTTCATTAAAGGAAGCAAATACATAATTCCAGTCCAACTGGAAAACACTCATCAAAAGGTAAATCATGGGCCAGTCAGCCACTCCACGACGTGAGATTACTCTAGAAGACTTTAACCAAGTCATCGAGGAGTCTCACAAACTATCACAATCAGGGTACTACAAAGCAGGCACCTGGTCATTGGGCCAAATCTGCCAACACCTGTCACAGTTCATGGAACAGTCGCTCGATGGGTTCAAAGACGAACCTTCGCTGTTGCTCAAACTGGCATCACCTGTGATAAAAATGATGTACCTCGGCAAGATGCTCAAAGGCCAAACCCTGACAGTCAAAGCGGCCGCTCTCCCCTCGACCCTGCCAGACAATAACGCAGATGACCCCAACGGAATTGTTTTATTAGAAAAGAACATCAAGCGAATCCTAGCAGAAGACGCAACCTTTCGAACTTCGCCTGTGTTCGGCAAACTAACGCCAGAAAAATGGCGAAAACTCCACCTCTGGCACTGCAACCACCACCTCAGCTTCTTGACACCACCGACTGCACAACCGGTACGACTGAGAGAGGCTTCGTAAGACAAGACAGCAAAGTTCGATGCTTATAGTGGGTAGCCCAGTTTGCTCGCAAACTGGGCGGCGCAGCCGCAAGAGGTTTCGTATTGAATGTGAATCCT
>NVWB01000211.1 GCA_002733575.1 Blastopirellula sp.
CAGAAAAAACGCCGAAGTTAAACCGGCGAGGCGTATCGAGTTTGTCATGAAAATATTCTCCAGTTGTGTTTTGTTCGGAATCGCACTTATAAGAACCAGGAAAGTCATCCTATTGTGGACAAAATTCCGTCAATTTTCGATCCCAGCAGCAGATGGATGGTCTAAAACAAAAAATATACCAATCGATTATACCAACCAGAGCAAACCCGTTCAATCAACGCACAAACGCTTGGGTGCCGTGATTTTGCCAACACTGAGAGTCCTTATCTGGTTCAAACACATATCACAATCTACTCTGTCTGATTTCACTTTCCTGATTTGCTTGCCATAAAGTGCCCGAACGAACATCAAGAGCCGTTAGCCATCCATCCCCATAACAATAGGTGTCAATACAGATAAGATGGCCTTGATTTAGTATTTCGCCACTTTGCTGCTCGGTGTGGCCGACAACTGCAATCTTTTTTGATGTATGTCGTTTCGGTAACCTGGAATCTAGATGACTCCACAGCATGGTATAGTCATCTTGATCATCTAGAGATTTTTTTGCGTCATAATTAGCATGTAAAAAAAAATGCGAATCAATTTCATAGTGCTTTCTACATGAATTAAGAAAATCAAAATGTTTTGAATTGAAAGATTCCAACCCATTCTCCTGATCCCTTATCGGTTTGCCGGGTATCTGAGAGCGATTGGCCCGATTGGAAAGTAGCATTTGATCATGATTGCCAAGCAGTGGAATAAGTTTGCACTTTGATTGAAGGTCAATCAAGTGATCTATAACGCCACGACTATCTGGGCCTCGATTGACATAGTCGCCTAAAGTGATAATCGTGTCTTGAGGATTTGGCTTCAACTCACGGATAAGCACTCTAAGTGCAGTTGCACATCCATGTATATCGCCAATAGCGATGACTCTGTCTTTCATATAAATAATCTGCTGTTAGTAAAAGATAAACATCACTCTCTACTTTTTACGATAACGAGTGTATTAGTCGTTGAGTTCTCGAATTATTCGCTGACATGCAGAAGCAACTTTGTCTCGATATCCTCTTTCTACCTTTTCACGCTCTATATCCTTTTGTGCGAGAGCTTTCGCATTCCACAATTTTCGCTGCTCACCAACAGGAAAGATACTAAGCTCATGTCGCCAATTATTAAATGGGGAAATTAGATCCCTATACTCATTAAGGTATAAAGCCAAGTTTGAAATATTCTGAACACCTTCAGACAGCATTATTTCTTCTTTCAGGATTGCTTTGGCCAGTAAGATCGCTTTATCTTTTACCTCTTCGAGGCTATCATATGGGTGTTTATGAAGTTGACGCATCTTCTTAGGGTCACCAAAATACAGATCAAGAATATCCCGAACTGCCGCCTCAACAGTTGGAAAAGAAGTGATCTGACTACTACTGCTTAGGCATAGTGATGTTTGTGTCAGCCATTTATTATCTTCCCAGCAGAGAATCGTGAGTGGTGCATCACAAGCCTCGCCTTCAATCACCCGATTTTCAAAAGGCAATACATTCCCGCCAGCTGATGCAGGTTTTGCGATACGTCTACCACATGGGTGTTCTGAATCAGCAAGTGGAAATGGAGCTAACACTATTAGATTATTCTCTTGAAGCATATCGACTATTTGCTCAGAAACTTGCCTCTTCTTAAACTCCTCAGGGTCGATGTGTAAATATTCGGTCATACGTTTCAGTTCATCTTCACTGGCAGGTTGCAGGGCCAATTGATCAATTTCAAGGATAAACAATTTGTTTTCCTCTGAGTAATCCTGACTTTCAGTTTCAGCAAATCCTATCACTATATCGAGAAACCGAAAGCCACTAGCCTGGGCTCCTTCCTTGAGCGCGAATTCCGTTGCCTCTGACTCAAACAAAGAGATAAACAATTTTGCAAGTAAGCCTTGAGCAGTATTCGAGATTTTATAGACTTCTGGATCATCGTGGTGCCCTTGAGCAAACCAACAACCAGTCGTGCCAACACACAGTAGAGTTTGGTCAGCATTAGTTGACCAAACAGGATAAGCCACTTTGACCTCATCAGGCACAAAGCAAGTCCAACCATTTTCGTGATCTTCAACCCAATAGTCAAAACATGAAGGTTTTGAATCACTCAACACAAACTGAATGAAAGTTTCCTCAAGCCCAAGATCCCTAGCAATCTCAGGTGAGAAAGCCTTTACCTTGTGGTGCATTAGATCGGACATACTCAATCCCTTCCTTCATTAGCGTTGTAAGATGTTGGCAGTTAGAAAGGCTGCCTGTCCGTAAACCATATCTCAGAGAAGAGATTAGAACATTAATCTCGCCTAACTACAATAATTTTCTGAGAAAAACAGATGGCGGATTCATTGAGTTGCTCTCAGTCTTTGCAACACCATTACTCTCCTGAACACCAAAGCCAAGGCACACGAGAAAGAGAAGCATCCACTGTTTCTTTTAAATCCAATTCCAGGGCAATGAATCCCCTGGCGACACGCAAATGTTCTTCATCAAGATACAAATTACCACAGAAAAATATGACATTAAAAACGCTCAAAACTGCTATCACCTGAAAAAAACAAAGTGTCTAGTCAGTTTGAGTCGATAAAAACAGGACAAAAACTGCCCTGCATCTTGAAACTGACCCTGGTCGAGGACCCCTGTTTCTCGTTATAATCGAGGTATCAGATTTCCAATAATGATTTTGCCATTAGGTATTATATGACAAACTCAGAAAATATAGACGCCATTCTTAAAGAGTGGGCTTTTGACGCCAATAATTTAGCTGCACGCATCGTCGCAGGCGATGACGGGCGTGATGTGCTGCAAATGCGCATTGAAATGGGCATTATGCAGCTAGAACTGACCGGTCGACCCGATGGTACGCGACCGCACGATTGTGATTCGTACTATCACTATCTTGCTCGTCAGTCAGAGAAAGTGCCCAGCTTCACCCTGAGCGACGACGATTGCTTTGAGGTAGATCGTGAGTTTGTTCAATACTATCATCGCCGGATTTGCTGGCTGGGCATCCGTGACTATCAAAACGCGTCTGCCGATGCCACGCACACATTGGAGTTGATGGATCTGTGCCGCAAGTTCTCAGACGACCCTGACTGGGTTGACTCACACGAGCAATTTCGCCCTTTCGTGATGTTTCACTGCATTCAAGCCACTGCTTTGGCAGAATTGGATCGCAACACGCCAGCGAGTGCCATTGAAGTGATCAACCAAGGCCTGGATGACTTGCGTACTTTGTTTGAAGAGTACGAGATTGAAGAAGCGTTTGAAGAAGACGAACTCGTTGTCCGCCTGACCGAACTACGAGAAAAACTCCGCAACCAATACGAAGTCGGCCGAACCCTGTACGAACAATTGTCCGAAGCCGTGGCCAACGAACAATATGAACTGGCCGCGAAATTGAAGCGGAAGATTACTAAGAAGTAGCTTATGAGTTGGTCGGTTAGGAAAACAGGTGATGCCGTGGTGAACCATCTCAAAATACAGTGTGCTAAATAACCAAGAAAGATTAAGGTTATTGCCTCTATGGTTTCAGATCTACTTAGTCCCGTGAGGGACGACATCATGTAGCCAGGGAATTTATTCCCTGGAATAGATCTCATCAAATACAAAAAGCCCCAGCGGGGCGACATCGAGCAGCAGAGCAACCAACATGCCCAACACATACACCAATCTGCTCTACCATATCGTTTTCAGCACGAAACACCGGGCATCTCTGATCACCGATTCGTTGCAAGATGAACTCTACAAATACATCGGTGGAATCATTCGTGAACATGGCGGAACCCTTCTAGAAATCGGCGGCATGCCGGATCATGTTCATCTGGTTGTTCGATTCAAGGCAGACAAGCCTATCTCTCATTTAATGCAATTGATCAAAGGCAACAGTTCTAAATGGGTTACTGAACAGAAAAAACAAACAGTTAGATTTTCCTGGCAGGAAGGCTACGCCGCGTTTTCGGTTAGTGAATCGCAATTGCCTGCGGTACTAAAGTATGTGAGTAATCAGGAAGAACATCATCGTAAAACATCGTTTCGAGATGAGTTTTTAGCATTGCTACGAAAACATGCAATTAAATATGATGAGCGTTATATTTTAGATTAACGAAACTAATTCAATGTCGCCCCGCTGGGGCTTTTAGAACTTTTGGCGATTTATTTCCAGGGAATAAATTCCCTGGCTACATGATACAGTCCCTACGGGACAAAAGGCTTTAGAGCAGAATAGCGATATTAAAGATGCAATAATAATTCTAGAAGCTGTCACCCAACGTCATCTATCGCCAGCCATTGCATCTCAATCTTACGGAACTGGCACCGGGGGCACAGGATACGTTGGTGGAATCGGCGGAACAGGGTAAGGATAGCCGGGGTAGCCAGGATATCCGCTGTAGATTGGGCCGAGTCCGCGGAATGGTGCGCCCCATTGCGAATACGGCACAGAGTAAGGCCGGTAAGGTCGTTTCCATTCGCCATACGGACGCACTTGGCGGCCCCATTCTTCGACGATATGCATATTATCAACACTGCCATTCCCGCGAAGTGTGCTGCGATAGTGTTTGTAGCCTGATTTTACATACGTGGGATCTTGATAGATTTGGACTGTCGGTGTCGGGGTATATTGTGGTGTTGCCTTGCCAGTTTGTGGATCGTGCGTGTAATAGCTGCGGGCATTAATCCAATCGACTGCGGATGCCATTTGGCAGCAAGTGATTAGCAGCAATAGTACCGGCAAGTTGATGCGTTGAAACATGAGGAGCCACTCTTACAGAACGAGACCGAAGTTGGCATCGAATGTTCCTCACTCGCGGGCCAACAAAGTTGATCGCCATTCGCTTCAATATGCGATGGCACATCTGTCTTGCTCCAAACGGGGAAGAGCAGGGGACAACTTCCACTCTAATCAGAAAGTCGCAAATCCCAAGACTTCATTTCCTCAAACTCCGCTTTTTGTGTCATATCAAACTGCAAAGGAGTCACGGTGATCAGGCCCTTCTTCATGGCTGAAAGATCAGTTTCATGGTCAGTCGGCTCCGGTGGCGGATCTCCGGTGGCCCAATAATAGTCACGACCGCGAGGATCGACCCTTTTTATGAAGTGTTCGCCATACCTGGCCAGCCCCATCGGCACAACCACGACATCCGTTTCCTCCGTCATCGCAGCCGTTGGCATGTTGATATTGAACAGCTGAGATTTTTCTTCTTTTTGCTTGAGAAGCTGCTCAATGATCTGCCGGGCCTTATCTGCGGCGGTCTCAAATTGGGCGTGCGGGTCATATTCCAATGAAACAGCCACGCTGGTGATGCCGAAAAATGCACCTTCAATGGCTGCCGCCACGGTGCCGCTATACAGCACATTAATCCCTGCGTTGAGGCCACCGTTGATTCCGCTGACGATCAAGTCCGGGCGAGGCTGGCAGAATTCAAACACACCGATCTTCACACAATCGGCCGGGCTGCCTTCGACTGCCCACCCACGCCGGTGTTCGCCTTGGAAGATTTCTTTGCAGACCAAAGGGCTCAAAAATGTGACCGAATGCCCTACGCCACTTTGCTCGGTCGCTGGAGCCACAACGGTGACGTTTCCCAGCTTTTTCAACTCATGTTCCATAGCCGCCAAGCCAGGAGCATAGATTCCATCGTCGTTGGTCAGCAAGATTTCCATAAAATAGCAGCTTTCGCAAAGAAGTGGTGGGGTTCAAACGCTATTCCATCTTACGAACTGACCGAATTTGTTGACAGGGGCCTAAGCTGGTACAATCGATGGAGCTTGAATCGTTAATCCTCGTGTGCCACTGGCTCCGCCAGTGTGAAGTGCTAATTATCGATTTGTGCATCAACCATTTCGAACGATATAGACTTAACCAACTCACACTACCCAAGTCAAACTGTTCTCGATTTTAACGGCCAGTAATTTATTGATCTAACTACAGTTCAGCACTGGCGAAGCCAGTGGCACCCGAAAAAACCTTCTGCTTATTCTCAATCCCTCCTCACTTCGCGATAAATCACCATGATCCAACTCAAAAAAACAAGCTCCATCTTATTCCTATTCACCTGTTTCTTGAGTTGCACCATTGCGACAGCCGCAAAACCGATAGACAAGAATCAACCGATTACCCGCATCCTCTTTGGTTCGTGTGTGAACCAGAATGACCCGATGCCGATTCTCTCGAAAGTGGTTGCTGATAAACCTGATCTGTTTATCTTCCTGGGTGATAACATCTATGGCGATACCGAAGACATGCAGGTACTGAAAGACAAGTACACAAAATTGGGTGCGAACCCGGACTTTGCCAAACTACGAAAAACCACGCCGATCCTCGCCACTTGGGACGATCACGATTACGGCGTCAACGATGGTGGAGCCGAATATGCGAAACGCGTTGAGTCCCAACAAATTTTTGTCGACTTCTGGAAAGATGGTAAGAATTCGCCCCGACGAAAGCGACCTGGCATTTACGCCGCCAAGTTCTATGGCCCAATAGGCAAACGCGTTCAGGTGATCTTGCTAGACACTCGCTACTTCCGTGGTCCGTTGAAAAAAGGCGAAAAACGAACAGGCGGGCCCTATTACCCAACCGAAGACAAGTCAGTCACGATGTTAGGTGAAACCCAATGGAAATGGTTAGAGAAGCAACTCAAAAAACCTGCCGAGTTGCGAATCATTGCCACCAGCATTCAGTGTGTGGCCCAATCAAGCGGGCAAGAAACGTGGTCCAATATTCCCCATGAACGCCAACGCATGTTTGACCTAATCGCCAAAACGAATGCCGCTGGAGTTCTTTTCATCAGCGGAGACCGTCACTGGTCAGAACTATCCGTAGAGAAAGAAGGCACACCGTACCCGCTCTATGACTTCACCTCAAGCAGCATCAACAAAATTCATCCACGCGGCACACCTACCGACAACCGATATCGTGATGTGCCTACAACCTACCATAAAGCAAACTACGGAGCTTTGGTTGTTGATTGGAATCGAGCAACCCCCAAAGTTTCAATGCAAATCAAAGATGATAGCGGTAAAGTTCAATTCGAGAAAACCGTTCCGCTGAGTGAACTCAAGTAATGCGTTTTTGTAGGGTGGCTGCTTGCCAGCCGCCTGTCTGTTCGCGTTGCATTCAAGAGAATGTATTCACTAAAACGAAATCACCGCCACGATTATTTTAAGACAATCCGCCTACCAAATGGAGAATCGATAAACAGGCGGCTGGCAAGCAGCCACCCTACGATTCTATTACGCTACGAAACAAGCACTTCGGGTTCGACTTCACAGGCGGTTGCCAGTTTGCAGCCGATTTCGGTGGCTAGTAATTTGTCGAGCACTTCAATCGGGGGTAATTCTAGCAGGACCATATCTCCTTCGATCTTGACGGGGAATGTACGAACTCCGTAATCATCTCCGCTGGTACAACGACCATCTTCCAGCGAAAACGTCTTTTTATGCAGCGGACAGGCCACTTTCGGTTCGCCGTTTTCGTCGCCAATCATTCCGCGTGAAAGCACGAATGCCTTTTTGTGAGGGCACATTTGCTGGCAAGCATACCATTGGCCTCGCGTGGCGAAGTTAAACACGGCAATTTGAACTTTGCCGTATTTGATGTTCGCTCCACCATCGTGTGGGAAGTCAGACAGCGAACCAACTGGCACCCACTCGGTTGCGTTCAGTTGTGCTTGTTCGTGCTCTTCCAAAGTCCGAGCATCAAGCATTTTGATTTGTTCCACCGAAACCAGTTCGCTGGGCCAGTCGCCAGGCCGCTCTTGATCTCGTTGCGGAACAATTTCAATCAGCGGTTCGGTTTCTTCGGTGTTCACAAACTGGCTGAAGCGTTTGCGTTTCTCCGGGCTGTCGACCACTTCTTTCCATTCGCAAGCATAGGTGTCGACTACATTTTGCATCATCTCTTCCAGTTCATCGCAGATACCGAGTTTATCTTCGATGACCACTTCCTTGAGATGCTCGATTCCGCCTTCGAGTTTTTCGAGCCAGACTGAAGTACGAGTCAATTTATCGGCAGTCGAAATGTAGTACATCAAAAAGCGGTCAATGTATTTGATCGCGGTTGCTTCATCGATATCGGTCGCAAACAAATCGGCATGACGAGGCTTGGTTCCTCCATTGCCACACACATACAAGTTGTAACCATGTTCGGTTGCAACCAGTCCAAAGTCTTTGCACTGTGCCTCGGCACATTCGCGTACACAGCCTGAGACTGCCGACTTTAGTTTATGTGGAGACCGCAGACCCTTGTATCGATTTTCGATCCGAATCGCAAAGCTGACCGAATCTTGAATTCCATACCGGCACCAGGTGCTACCGACACAGCTTTTGACGGTTCGCAGTGACTTCCCATAAGCGTGTCCACTTTCGAAACCAGCATCGACCAATCCTTCCCAGATTTCCGGTAAGTCTTGAACTTCTGCCCCAAATAGATCGATGCGTTGTCCGCCGGTAATCTTGGTATAGAGTCCATACTTCTTGGCAGTTTCGCCCAATACAATTAACTTCTCAGGCGTGATCTCACCACCAGGCACACGTGGAACTACGGAATATGATCCGCCACGTTGAATGTTGGCTAAGAAACGATCATTCGAGTCTTGCAATGTTTCGTGCTCTGGTTCGGTGATCTGTTCGTTCCATAATGTGGCCAGTATCGAAGCAATCGCTGGCTTACAAACTTCACAGCCGCTACCTGATCCACATTCTTTGATGATGGTATCAAACGTGCGTAGTTTTTTGGTCTTGGCAATCGCAAACAGTTCGGTGCGTGTAAGATCGAAATGTTCGCACAACCGGTTCGATACTTCAACGCCTGACTTTTTCAGTTCGCTACTGACTAGTTCAGTCACCAGCGGCATACATCCACCGCAGCCTGCACCTGCTTTGGTGCAGCGTTTTACGTCGCCAGGTGTGGTGAGATCTTGATCTTTAATCGCTTCGCAAATGTCGCCCTTGGTCACATTATTACACGAGCAAATTTGTGCTTCGTCTGGCATCGAGTCTACGCCACCAAGATCGGCACCGCCAGATTTACTGACAATCAATTCACCAGGAGCACATGGCAACAGTTGCTTAGTTTTTGCCATGATTGAAAGCGTGCCGTAATCGTTAGCATCGCCGACTAAAATCCCACCTAGCAGTTGGGTTCCTTCCAGATTGAAGAACAGTTTTTTGTAAGTACCAGCGAATGGATCTTCCCAAACCAGCGACTTGGATTCTTCTTCGCTTAGTTCGTAATCACCAAAACTGGCGACATCAATGCCTAACAGTTTTAATTTGGTCGAAAGATCGGTGCCATAGAAATGTTCGTCCCCGCCGCACAAGTTTTGAGCAACCGCTTCGGCCATACTGTAGCCAGGAGCCACCAAACCGTAGATCATGCCACCATGCAGGGCCACTTCGCCAATGGCATAAATGTCAGGGTCCGATGTTTGCAAGCGATCATTCACGGCAACGCCACCACGTTCGCCCAATTCGATTCCGGTCTCACGGGCCAAGTCGTCTCGGGGTCGGATTCCGGCCGATACTATGATCATATCAACATCCAGTGACGAGCCATCGTTGAATTCCATCCGTTCAACTTTGCCATCACCATGGATTTCTTTGGTCCCTTTGTTCAAGTGAACTTGAACGCCGAGGCTCTCGATTTTTTCGACCAACACTCGTGAGCCAGCCTCGTCAATCTGACGGGGCATTAATCGAGGAGCAAACTCAACTACATGCGTTTCGAGACCAAGTTCAAACACGGCATTGGCCGCTTCAAGCCCTAGTAGACCTCCGCCAATGACTGCGGCTGTCTTTGACTTCTCAGCATATTTGCAAATCTGCTGAAGGTCTTCAATGGTTCGATAAACAAACACCCCTGGTTTATCTTTACCAGGAATTGGCGGCACAAACGGATAGGAACCCGTTGCTAAAATAACCGAATCGTATTCAATTTCGACCCCTTTATCGGAGCGAACAGTAAAAGACTTGCGATCAATTTCGCAAGCTCGATCACCCAAATGTAGTTCCACTTCATTATCTTTATACCAATCCATTCGGGCCATCATCATTTTGTTGGCATCACGATGGGCAAAGAAAGAAGTGAGCCCAACTCGATCATAAGCGGCGCGTGGTTCTTCACAGAAGGTCACGATGCGGTAGCGTTTCTCTGTGTCGAACTCAACCAGCTTCTCACAAAAACGCTGTCCTACCATTCCGTTTCCGATAACGACAATATTCCGTTTTTTTGTCATCTTTTCATTTGCCTCTGAATTAGTCATGTTTGCCTGAAATTTGAATCATGGGGGAGTTGAATATCCAGTGTTCCAGAAGCTACTTACGCATTGGCCGTGCCTAGATGGTGAATGGGGCCTTTATTTTCGGATATCCGAAGAGATGCTGGCATATTGGGAAAGAGCCAGAAACTAAGGTGCCAAGAGTTCGCGCAGCGAGTGATTGGTTTCTAAGCAACAAATACCCGCCGCTAAATTGCCCGCATTACTGTCAGCGGATGAAACTTATTTGGCACTTTCACTACAAAGCAAGTGTAGGGTGCCCGTCAAAGACAATAGGAAAAAGGTAGATTCTCCCTTATTCTGAGTGCCCATTATCCAGCTCTTCTTCCAGCATCAACACCAGTTCTACCGTGTTGAGCGAATCAATGCCGAGGGCTTTTAGAGTGCTCTCATTGATTTCATCGGGCAGCTTCTCTGGCAAGATTCCTAACTGCCTAGCAAACAATTCTTTGATGCGGTCTTGGATCGATGCCGCAGTTCGATGCTCGAAATAAATCGCATCCGTTTTTCGGGCAACAAACCAAAGCAAAGTTCCACAACCGGGGCATGGGGCATCGCCGAACAAAGCAGACGGTTCGATGATCACTGACTTGCCACAAACAGGGCAGCGGTTCGGTTGGCCTTCAGGCGTGCGTGATGAAATGGTCATGGCTGCGGGGCTTGGTTCATGTTGGACCTAAGAGTTTTGCGTGAAACCAAGGTGGCTTCTACCACAACCTGCTCTCCATCTCGCATTAACACGACAACGACTTTTTCGCCAGGTTGAGAATCGGCGATTGCGGATAGTAAGTCTTGGAAATTCTCGATGGTGTACTGATCAACATGGGTAATGGTATCACCAGCCAGTATGCCTGCCGCATCAGCGGGTGAACCAGGGTGTACTATTGCGACGATACACTCGGTGGCTTCGAGTTGCGGAGAGACCCCAAGCACTGGCTGATTGGCAGCGGCATGCATGATGAACAGTAGCCTGATGGCAGCTAGAGAATTGAATCCGATGTGAATGAACATTGGAGTTAAAATTGTCGCTCGCCAGTAATAGACCAGCGTGAGAACTAATGCTGTGGGAAAGACTATAATAGTGTATTCAGCACTGTAGCAATGCAAGACGGCAAAGAGAATCGATTGGATCAATACTGCTGCAATTAAGGGCATTCGATCTCGAAAGGCATTGAAGAGGAATCCACGAAAAAACAGTTCTTCTGCAATTGGGCCATACAGGGCTATCGCAAATAAAAGCAGGTACATCGTCATTGTACCTTCCGACCGTTGAATGATCTTGGCAACATCAGGAGTCACAACAGGCTCCGGCACAAATGCAGTAATGACTAATTGTGTCAGCCCTGTAATCAAGATACATAGCATTATCAACGGAATAGCAAGCAGGCCTTCGACTACCACTTTCTTGAAAGATGGTAGCTTGAATCAATTGGGTTCAGGCTGTTTGCGAGTAAGAAGCGGATAGAGAATGAAATAGAAATGAGGTAACGTGAAAGCAATGATAAGCTGAAACCAAAAAGGTAATTGCCTGACGGACTCTTGCCCAAATAAATATACAAGGCAATAGAACAAGAGAAAACCAAGCCCTGCCACTAGAACCGGAGTGCTCCAGGTGGATGCACGCAAAGAGCTTGCGACAGGTACTGATTCGGCTTCAATTATTTCCATGCTGAATCCAACGAATGTGCTTGGATGTTGTGCTGTTTTGAGTTCAAACTGCCATTAGTTTATTCTGTATCACAGATCCAAATCGGGTGCCACTGGCTTCGCCAGTGTGAAGTGCGATATATTTGTATGTATAGAATTAATGTTGAAAGCCATGAACTCCGCCTGATTTCAATTGCTTCCCAATTTTTAGTTCTCAATTTTAACGAATCGATGTCTGGCTGCACTTCAGCACTGGCGAAGCCAGTGGCACCCAAAAGCTATAGTCCGTACACAAAACACAAGCTTTAAAACCTACATCGTAGGGTCAATAATCACTTTCATGGCACCTGGTTCGCCGGCGTAGAGTCGAGCGAACCACTCGGGGCCTTCGCTGAGTGGGGCTTTGGCGGTGATCATCGAATCAACTTTGATCAATTGCTTTTCCAATAGCTCGATACAAGCAGGGTACTCTCCGCTGGAAGCACAACTGCCATAGATCGAGATCTCGCGGGTCACGATCGATTGCAGGGGCATCTCCACATTCGGCGAGAGGTTGCCAATCAATGTAACCGAGCCCCCTTTGCGTGTGCTATCGATGGCGGTCTTGATCGTCGGCGTTGCGCCGACCACTTCGATGGCGATGTCGGCCCCGCGTCCGCCGGTCAGTTTTATGACTTCAGCCGCCACATCAACTTCGTCAGCTTTTAGCGTATGATCGGCACCTAGTTCTTTGGCTTTTTCTAAACGACTACTGTCTAAGTCAACTGCGATGACAGTGGAGCAACCAGCTAAGCGGATCGCTTGAATCACCAACAGCCCAATCATTCCGCTGCCAACCACTACCGCAGTATCACCCAAAGTCACCGGGGCCCGATTGGCACCATGTACTGCGACTGATACGGCTTCGATCATGGCAGCATGCTCAAACGGCAAGCTTTCAGGCAATTGATAACAGATATGTTTCGGCACCGATACATACTCGGCAAAGGCCCCATGTCGACGGTATTCGCCACACGAAACGCCAAGCACCATGCGGTTATCACACAGGTTGATATTCCCTTTGCGGCAGAAGAAACAGTCTCCACACGAAACTGTGGAGTCAAACGTGACATGATCTCCGACTGAGAACTCGGAAACATTCTCACCAATTTCTGAGATGATGCCTGCCGCTTCGTGACCCATCACCAGTGGAGGAATCCGGCGGCCAGTGCTGCCATCGTATCCGTGAATATCGCTGCCACAGATGCCACAAGCTTTGACTTGGATCAACAGATCATTGGGTCCAACATCCGGCTTGTCGAACTCGATAACATCTAACTGTTTATATTCTGAAAGTAAAAGAGCTTTCATCGTTGGCACTTGTCTCCAAATTAGGCATGAATTGATGTGGGATCTGCTGAGGCACAATCATTGTAGTCCTGCCGGGTGACTGCCGCTAGATCAGCCGCCTGTCCATACAGTTCAATCTTAAATAAGCATTTGGGTCGCCCCGCTGGCTCGGATATCAGGGCGACTTCTCAGTTGCATTAATTATCAGGCGTGAGAACTACGGGGAATTCTAGTAGAAAACGGCTGCCTTGGTTGATCTGGCTGGTGACTTGAATGTCTCCGCCATGTTCACGCAATACTTTACGGCTGATGGGCAGTCCTAGCCCTGTCCCTTGGCTGCCTTTGGTAGATTCAAACGCGGTGAAGATTTTTTCGAGTTGTTCTTCGGGGATTCCGTGTCCATTATCTTCGACGGTGATTTGAATTGAGTTGCGTTGTTTTTCTAAGTGACAAGTTACGGTGACTTGGCCGTTTTCTTCTTCAGCCGAAGCATCAATCGCGTTAGTGACCACGTTGAGCAGGGCTTTGTGAATGCCATCGATATCGAAGTAAAATTCAGGCATGTTTTCGTCAGTGATGCACTCGCAATTGACGCCGAACTTTTCAGCTCTGTTTTGCATCAGTTCAACCACTTCTTGAACCACATCGCAAGGGTTGGCCAGCGTTTGTTCTGGTTCTCTTTCTTTACTGAACGAAAGCATGTCCATGACTAAGTCGGAAATCTTCGCTTGGTTTTTTTCTACGATCTCCCAGCCTTTTCTGATGACATCATTTTTTTCAGACTTCAATCCTTCTTTGACTAAGTAGCTTCCACCGCTGATCCCTTGCAAGATGTTTTTTACATGGTGAGAAATCGCAGCCACCGCTTGCCCGACCGCTGCGAGTCTTTCAGATTGAACCAGCGCTGAATAATAGTGTGTGTCTTCAACCGCGAGCGCTGCCTGATGGGCAATGGCGACCATCAATTTCAAGTGGTCTTCGTTGAAACTATTTTTTTGGTTGATATCGGTTATGCTGCCAGGAGGGGTATAGGTATCGACATAGATAATTCCCACAATTCCATATCGCCCTTGCATGGGAACACAAATGGCTTCCCGGACGCCAATGTTGATAATACTTCCGCCTGCGTCCCAGCGTTGATCTTCTCCGGCATCACTGGTGAGCACACCTTCTTTCTGATTGAGTACATAGTCAAGAATCGTTTTACTGATGTGCAGCGGTTCTTTGTCTTTACCGCGATCTTTACGTTCTCTATGAGCGTGGGCTTCCAACTCACCCGACTCAAGATCGTAGAGCATGATGCAGCCACGATCGGCATCGATCCAGTCAAAAATTAGGCCCATGATGTAGTCGAGTAATTGATCGATATCAAGAGTTCGGCTGACGGCCAATGCCGTGTGGTACATCAGTTGTAAGTTATCGCGTGCCGAATCTAGCCACTGGCTGTCTTGATCTTTTTTGGGCAGCATGAAGATCTGGCTGCCTTCTTCATGACTAATAGACTTGATGATGCGAGATTCTTCAGCAGCAGGGCTATCGCCAATAATATCAATCTGGCCAGAAACGGTGTCCACATGCTGATCGGCATGCGTGAAGATCATCAAGGTGCGCCCTAGCTGAATACGATCTCCATTGGTGAGTTCGCATTGTTTGACTTCTTGATTGTTGACAAAGGTGCCATTCGAGCTATTCAGGTCGGTCAGAATGTACCCATCTTCAGCAGGACGCAGTTCAACATGCTGCCTCGAAATTTCGGTATCTTCCAAGTGAAAACCGTTATTTCGATCTCGACCGATGGTGATCGGCGTATCCTCAAGTTCTAAACGGCGACCTTGATCGTAACCCTGTATAACAAATAGAGAAGCCAAAAGATTTAATCCATGAAGATATTGCTTGCGTCAGCCTTTGATAAGGTAAGTCTACAGAGCCTTAATTCTAAGGGTAGGACCTATCCTCTGACAATCCGAGGGGTTTGAATTGTATTTCACACTCTTGCTGGTTTAGTTGACCAATAACGATTACACTTGATAGCTAATTGACGCAGAACGCGCGACCCCAAAAACTGACCTCGATTAATTAACCAACTTCATTTAACAGGTGAGCCTAGATGCCTTCCTTGAACTCCCCTTCCTTTCTGATCTTTCAACCCATGAATTCCACGCGATCCAAAGTATTCCTCGCATTACTTACCCTGTTTGTAGCAAGTGCATCGCAGGTTAATGATCGTGTGCACGCAGAGGAAGCCGAAGCACGTATTAAAGCGGGTTTAGAGTATTTAGCATCGGATGAACTGGAAGGCCGTGGGATTGGCACAAAAGGACTAGAACAGGCGGCTGATTTCGTGGCAGAGCAATTCGCAGAAATCGGACTGGAAACCAAAGTCTTCGAGGGTTCGCCGTTTCAAGTCTTTGAAATGACCACTTCCGCCAAACTGGGAAGCAAAAAAGAGAATCAATTAACGATTCATTCCACTTCAAAATCTAGTGATAAAGACAGTGCAAAAACGGTAAAGTTAGAAATCGGTCAAGACTATACCCCGCTTTCGGCAGGGGGTAGCAACCAATTTGATTTGCCAATTGTCTTCGTAGGGTACGGAATTACGGCCAAAGAACACGAGTACGACGACTACGCTGGAATCGATGTCGAAGGCAAAATTGTCTTGATTTTGCGAAAAGAACCGCAGCAAAACAATCCGCATAGCTTGTTTGATGGCACCGATTCTTCTCGCCATGCCCTGTTTAGCCGGAAGATTTCGAATGCGTTTCAGCATGGGGCAGCCGGGGTCATTATGATCAATGACCAGCAAGAGCTTGTCACCAAGAGAAAAAACCATACGCGATCTTGGAATACGGCTCTTAAAGATCTTCCAGCATTACAGGCGGAATATAAGAAGCTGGAATCGCCCACGGAGAAGGAAACGACCGAGTTCCGCAAAAAAACGACACAACTCGCAAAGAAAATTGCAGAGCATGGAGAGAAGCTGACCGGTGAAATCGATGAAATCATTCCCTTCTCTGGTGCAGGAGAAAGCAACAGTCACCCGAAAATGCCCGTGTTTTTCGCTTTGCGATCTATCTTTGAGCCACTGGTTGCAGCCACATTTAAAAAGCCTCTGAATGAGATTGAAGATGCAATTGACAAAAACTTCAAACCAGCCAGTGGGCTATTGAAGGGTGTCACAGCGGTTGGCGAAGCTAAGATCAATCGATTAAAAGCGTCCGTGAAAAATGTCGTGGCTCTTCTCTCACCTAAATCAGGCAACACTGAAGAAGTGGTGATTGTTGGGGCTCATTACGATCACCTCGGCAAAGGTGGCCCAGGCAGTTTGGCCCCATGGACCAAAGAAATTCATAACGGGGCCGATGACAACGCCTCTGGCGTCATGGCTCTGCTGGAAGTGGCTCGTCAGCTCAAGGCGAAGCAAGGTGAACTGAAGCGAACGATTGTGTTCATTGCATTCACTGCGGAAGAACGAGGGCTGATTGGTAGTTCCTATTACTCGAAACACCCTATTTTCCCAATGAAAAACACGGTGGCCATGATCAATATGGATATGGTTGGCCGGCTGAATGAAAACAAATTAATCATCCACGGCACAGGCACCGCCAAAGAAATGGAAGCGATTGTTGATCAAGCTACCAAGGGAAGTGAGTTTAAAATCACCAAAGACCCTGGCGGATTTGGGCCCAGCGATCATGCCACTTTTTATGCCAATAAAATACCTGTGCTTCATTTTTTCACGGGCACACATACCGATTACCATCGCCCTAGTGATGACGCACAAAAGGTGAACTATCCAGGTATCGTTCGCATTGTGGACACGATCTCGGCCGCAGTGCTAGCGGTGAATGTAACGGAAAAGCGATTAGAATATGTTTCCGTTGAATCCAAAGCACCACAAAGGCCTTCAGGCAGCCGTCCTTACTTTGGAAGTATCCCCGATTTTAGCCAAGTCGGCGAAGGTTATGCTCTACAAGGTGTTTCAAAAAATAGTCCTTCAGAAAAAGCGGGCTTAAAAGCAGGAGACGTCATTATCAAACTGGGAGACAGTAAGATAGCGAGTCTAGCGGACTTCGATGGGGCTTTGAGGCAATACAAAGCGGGAGAGAAGGTAAAAGTAACGGTTAGGCGAGATAATCGGGAAATTACACTCACCGTAACCCTTGATCCTCCCCGATAAGAAAAGCGTACACGATAATTATTTCAATGAAGAGCAAATTTCTATCGTATATCAAATAACTTGAATTGCCTTGATGAACCAAAACAGGGTGCGGTTCGTAAGTAGAGTCGTAATGCATGGTTGTATTCCATGTTATTTTCCAATTGCTGAATAGAAAGATTCTGTTTCGCATCAAATTGGACTTTACCTATCTGGCAATTCCAGGCAAAATGTCGATCCGATAGACATTCAACCAATTTAACAGGCAGTCACCCGCGTTTATGACTTGCCTGGAAGGTCAGGAAGACCACAATTTAAACCAGCAAGGAGTGCTGAAAGTGAAACGATTATTCTCTTACGCCGTACTATTCGCCAGTGTTTTGACCCTGAGCACTTTAGCCCAACCCGTCGCAGCTCAGTCCGTGAATATCGCTGTGATCGATGTCTACAAAGTCTTAAAAACACAGACGCTGTTTAAAAAGCAAGCTGAAGCGATTCGACTCGAAATGGAACAACTTAAGCAGACAAAGACTGCCGCATTGGTCGCGATGGATGGTATGTTCAAAGAGTTGCAAACCTACAGAATAGGTTCTTTGGAGTATAAAAATCTAGAAAAGAAATTAGCTGAGTTTAAGTCAGCCGCGGAAGTCAAAGGGGCACTGCAACAAAAAGAATTATTGGGTAAAGATGCTCGTCTTCAGTTTGAAATCTATACTCGAATCAAAAAGGAAGTGCAAGAATTTTCGTTGCAACATAGTATTTCCCTAGTGATACAGTATAGCAGTGCTCCAGTTAATCCAAACATTCCTCGGTCGGTGCAAATGGGGATAGCAAATCCTGTTGTGTTCCAAAATCGAGTCGACATTACAGCCGACATTCTGACTAGATTGAATGGTGTTAGTGTTGTAGGTCCTGGTGGCACGGTTCCAGTTCGTCGCGACCTAAAGTAATGACCGTTAGTACGGATGCTTAGTCAGTTCACTAGGCATCCGATTTTAATACAACGAAATCTTCTGACTCCCATCGTCAATGCCGAAAGAATAAAGTTCTCGCATGAGCAAGCAGTCTGGCATACGGCTTCAAGATATTACTCTCCGAAATCAACAAACAATTGGTTCCGCTGTTTCGATCTCAGGTTTTGGGTATTGGAACGGGCAAGATATCGAAGTTGAGTTTCGTCCGGCCGAAGAAAATAGTGGCATCGTTTTTGTGCGATCCGATCTTCCTGGTAACCCTAGAATCCCGGCACTAGTCGAAAATCGAGTTGAAGTTCCACGTCGAACCAATTTGATTCACCGAGGTCATTCGGTTGAGATGGTTGAGCATGTGCTTGCTGCCTTGTTCGCCTTAAAGATTGACAATTGCGAAGTGCATGTGACTGGGGCCGAAATGCCTGGCATGGATGGAAGCTCGCTGGCATTTGTTGAAGCGATTCAAACTGCTGGAACAGTCAATCAAGAAGCGTTTCGTTCGCTACTGGTTGTCTCTGATGCTTTGCGAGTTGGAAACGAAGAGGCTTGGGTTCAAGCTCGACCAACAAAGAAGCCCCGCCTGAAATTCAAATATAAACTTGACTATGGTAGCGGCAGCATTATCGGGCGCGAAACGCTTGAAGCGGTTCTCACGACCAGTTATTTTATTGAACAACTGGCATCTGCTCGAACCTTTATTCTTGAGGAAGAAGCAACATGGCTTCAATCTCAAGGGCTCGGAAAAAGGGTCACTCACCAAGATCTAATCGTCTTTGGTGAAGAAGGCCCCATTGATAATGAACTACGTTTTGAAGACGAATGCGTTCGGCATAAGTCGCTAGATTTAATTGGTGACCTGTCACTTGCCGGGTGCGATATCTACGGTAAAGTACACGCTTTTAGAAGTGGACACCGCTTGAATGCCGATTTAGTGAAGCAGTTGCTTCACGAAAATCAGGTGATTCAGTCGGACGAGAAACGCCATCGACTGACGGCATAAAAATAAAATTGTATTCCCCCTACTAACATCTTTGATTAAATTTTTTCGCTGAAAGAATTAGCGATGCGCGATTTACGTCTTGCGGTAATTGGAACTGGGCATCTGGGAAAAATTCATGCTCGTTTAGCCAAGAATGTTCCCGGCATTAAATTAGTTGCAGTGGTTGACCCAGACACAAAAGCCTGTGCTGCGGTTGCAACCGAGAACCTGGTAAAAGCCTGTAGTTCGCACACTGAGATTATGCACGAGATTGATGCCGCAATCGTGGCAACGCCGACACGGTATCATCGTGAAGTGGCCGCTGAATTGCTTACGAATGATATTCATGTCTTAGTAGAAAAACCAATTACGCTGACTGCTTCCGATGCGGACCATCTAAATGCTTTGGCAGGTCGCAAGAGCTTAGTGCTTCAAGTCGGGCATGTCGAGCGATTCAATCCGGTGTTTGCTCATGTAGCTGGAACAATTGAAAGCCCTCGGTACATCGAAGCGACTCGTGCCAGCGGTTATACTTTTCGCTCAACCGATGTCGGTGTTGTGCTCGATTTAATGATCCACGATATCGATTTAGTTTTATCTCTTGTTCAAAGCAGTGTGGCAGAAGTTGCTGCGACTGGGTTTACCGCATTTGGACCACACGAAGACATGGTCCAGGCTCGGCTAACTTTTGAAAATGGGTGCGTTGCAAATCTCACCGCATCGAGGGTCAGTTATGCCCCGCGACGCGACATGCAGATATTCGCCGCAAACGGGCACTTTAATCTTGATTTCACGACCAGAAATCTAAAGTCAATATCGCCAGTTCCCGCGGTTGTCTCTAGCAGTTGGGATCCGCATCACATTTCTGATGCCCAGAAGGAATCGATCAAAGAGCATCTGTTTGAATCGTATTTACCTTTGCAGGAAGTTGAACTTCAACAATGCAATGCAATTGAAGAAGAGATCAAGGATTTTGCCCATTGCATTCGCCATGGTGGAACTCCCAGGGTAACCGGGCAAGCAGGTAGGGATGCGGTCGCGGTGGCCCAACAAGTGATTCAAGCGGTGGAATCTCATTACTGGACAGACCAGGATCAAGTTCTTCGCGGCCCACGCATGACGCCAGAGCCAAAAGTAATTTCGATATCGCAACCAGTGGCAACTACCAAGCATCGCAAAGCTGGATAGATCAAGCTCTACTTGCAGTTGAATTCCGGGTAGCCTAGGAGGGTCCGCTACTGTGGATCAGGGGCTGGCGTTTTGTTTTCAACCAAGTTTTCTCGAACTTTCTGGTCCGCAATAGCGGACCCTACTTCATCTACCTGATTTTAAGTCAGGTCTCGATCTTCGAATAAGATGAGCGCTAGAAGCATGGCTATAGCGCTATAGAGAATGGCCGACAGCGCGGCACCAGGCAAGTAAATAACTGGTAATTCTGTCCCTGCTGAAACGGCCGCATAGACTTCATAGTCTTTGAGTGGTGGCAGTATGATTGCCAGAAGCATCGCTACAAATTTTACCGGTTCAAAGCCTCCGGACGAAGCCTGCAATAACGAGGGTGTGAGATGCGCGAGCGCATAGACCCCAAACGTAACCATAAAGTTGGCCACCATGGGCATTCGTGTGGAAATAGCGACTGAAAGGCTCGCTAGAACGATAGTTTCCATGAAGACTAGGAAGACACCTGGAACGATTCCAACTGTTTCATCGTGCAGCAGTTGCCAACTAATTCCCTTTTCGCCAGTAGGTTCGTACTCAGCCGTGGTTCCTTCTCTTTGGTCAAATACTGGTTTTGATGCTACCGCTGGCAAGAACATCACCGTTACGATGATAAACAACACGGCAACCGTCCAGGCAATGCCAATATATTTTCCGAAGATAAACTGCCGACGACTGATTGGCTTGGATAGCAAAGTCAGGGCGGTTTTTCCTTCAATCTCATCTGCAATCGAAGTGCTAGAAGCCCAAATAGCAACAATCAGGCCAAGCATCATCATCACTTGTAGCCCTGTGTGCTTCAGCACTTTGATGTCTTCGCCAAATGTGTGATAGGGGATGTAGACTGCGGCCACCATATAGAGACAACCGATAGTTGCACAAATGAGAAACAAGAGTTGAGACATTTCTGAGGTGGCGGTCGCTTCTGCAATCGCCATGACCTTGGGAAGCAGCATCGCCATCAAAAAGTAAAACAAGTAAATCGCAGCCACAATCATCATGGTGTAGAAAATCGATTTTGCTTCGATATAAGCTGGTTCGGTAGTAACGACAATCGATACATTTTTGATCTCAAGCGATACATTTTTGATCTTGTCGAAAGCATCGTTTCGTGCATAAAACTCGACTTGTTTATTGGAGGGTAGTTTACGCATCAATGTATGTTTGGAGCTTCTTGTCCATTCAAATAACTCACCACCTTGAATGCTATAGGTTGCCAGGTCTTCGTCTGTGCCAACTTCACGAGCCACGAGTTCAAATCGGCCAGAGCTTTGAATCGTAAATCGCTTGAGCTCGTTGGTGTCGATCTCATCAATTTCCTGTATTCGGATCGCAGGCAGGTTGCCCGTTTGCTCATTGACATTTCCAGATAGTTTGGGGATAGTCACCGTATAAATATCTTCGCCGGTCGAAGACATCCGCGCAAGCGAGTTGAGAATCTCCGTTGGCTCACGAACAACGAATGTACCAAGCAGTGCAACAATAACCCAAATGCCCATCACGATTGAGATCGGCGTTAAAATTGGCCCTGTCACTGCTTGCGAGCATCGTAACGCAAGAGCGGGAGCCACAACCCGAAGAACTGCCCACACGACTAGAACAATTGCCAGTCCGAGACCAACACCGACCCCCAATAGCCATAAAGAGGTCACCCAGTGAGAGAAATCTTTGGGAGACATGTGTACAAAAGCTATCAGTGGAAGAGAGTTCATCATTTCTGAAATCTTTAATCTTTACCAGTTTGTGATTGATTCTGAGCCTAACAGAGCATAGCACAGAGTTTGATGAATTAAGCGAAGGAAAAATGGATTAGCCAAGCTGAAACAAGGCAGGGTTTTAGCTAGCTACGCAGTCTAAGCCTAATTAGTTCGATATTAATGTTTGTATAAGGAATTGTATTAGGTATTTACCGTGACTAATAACGGACATCAAAAGCGGTAAACCCTTTTGATGAAACTCTTTGCGTTGTTTCACAGTCGCTAATGAAGTCGTCTAATCGTTCACGCAAATGCTGAAGGAACTCTGCACATTGTGACTTTTGCCCTTCAACCAACATCTCAACTCTACCATCAGGCAAGTTTTTCACCCAGCCGGTCACTAAATACTTATCAGCAAGGCGTTTTGAGGTCGCTCGGAAGCCAACACCCTGTACCTGCCCAGAAAAGAGAAGTTGATAGCCAACAATGGGATCGTTCATAGGAATCTCACGCACCTAAGGAACTAGGGATTGATTCCTTGCTAGTTTAATATAATCAGGCAATCGTTAAAGTTCTAGTAGCCGAAAGTCCTTACCATAAAACAACTTCGGATAAATGTCGCACGAAAAAATGGTATAACCCATATAATCGTTATTTCATATCAATTGGTATTGGCTCAAAGTGCTGAAATCGCTATTTTGCGGCATCATGAGATCACTGCACATAAAAATATCGACGTTGCTCTTCATTGGATGCTTTTTCATGCTTCGGGCAACCCATGCCCAAAGCCCTTTAATTGGGCCGCAACCCGGCATTGGTGGATCGCGGGAGCCACAAGCTCCGGTAGCATATCGTCCTGCTCCCACCAGTGTGGCACGTTTACTCTGCAAGCAAATAGGTATTTGCCAGTGCCAGAATCCCAGAGGTTACTTTCGTGGGGACCGCCTACGCTGCCGCGGATCGCCGCGCAGGTGGCTGCTGAATTGAATCCCACCGCTGTCATCAGACCGGAGGCTTGTACGGCAAGCGTT
>NVWB01000212.1 GCA_002733575.1 Blastopirellula sp.
GACTCAGGCGGCACCGAAGTTGATACTTCCTATATGTGGACTGACACCGATCCTGATTCTAGCTACACGGATGACCCGGTGTTGGATTACACTTCGGTATTGGGTGGAACCTATTACTTGGGCGTGTCTGACGAGTACGACGATTCTTACGATCCAACCACTGCCGATAGTGGCTACGCAGGTTACTATCCTGGCGACTACGAACTGCAAGTCAACTTGACTAGTGTTACACCTGTGCCAGAAATCACGGTCGAAGATGCCAATGACACTGTGCTGGTTGATGGGACAAGCACGTTTGATTTCAGTAGCACAACCACTGGCACTTCGGTCAGCCATACTTTTGAAGTTCGTAACGATGGCACGGCAGATTTAACATTAGGCACGCCTACTGTTCCGACTGGCTTTACGCTGAGTAGTGGGCCAAGTTTGTCAACGCTTATATCAGGAGCAAGTACAACTTTTACGGTTCAACTTGATGCTGCCACTGCCGGTGCATACAGCGGTAATGTCAGTTTCACGAATAATGACGCCAATGAAAGTCCGTTTGACTTTACGGTTAGCGGAACCGTGACAACACCATCGCCTGAGATTGATGTGTTGGAAAGCAGCGTCACGATCACCGATGGGATTGATACCGTCGACTATGGTTCTGTTCAGCACTTAGGGGCTGCGGTCAGTAAAATATTTGTGATTGAAAACAACGGTACTGCTGAACTCACGCTTGATGTGAATTCACTTTTGCTACCTACCGGTTACACGCTGGTGACTCCATTTGCCGCAACGGTTGCAGTTGGCACAAGCACTAGTTTTACCGTTCAACTTGAGACAGCAACCGCTGGCACGCAAAGCGGCACCATCAGCTTTACCAACAATGACAGTGATGAAGCAGATTTCGATTTTCAAGTAACCGGAATCGTAACCGGCCCACCGGTCTCGGTTTCTGCATTAACTAGTTCCGTGGCGGAAGATGGGGGCATCAGTGGTCAGTTTGAATTGACACTTGCGACTGCGATTGCAGAAGACTTGACCGTTTATTACGCGATGAGCGGAACTGCCGGGAATGGATACGACTACAATCAACTGACCGGTTCCGCTGTGATTTTGGCTGGAGCTACTAGTGTGCTTGTTGATATCGTGCTAGTTGATGATGTGAATGTCGAAACGACTGAAGATATTGTTTTAACGATTGATGCCGCCGAAGCGTACTCGCTAGGGTCACCAGCTTCCGCAACGATCTCACTCACCGACGATGATTTGGTTGACCCTGAAGTCAACATTGCAGTGACCACTGCGGTTGGTACTGAAGATGGCACTACGAACGCACAGTTTACCGTTTCATTGTCTGGGGTGACTTCGAGTCAGCTTGAAGTCGATTTTGCAATCACGGGCGATGCACAGCATATTTATGATTATGAAATCCTGGTTGGTCTGGCAATCATTCCGGCAGGTGCTTCTTCCGTAGTCATCGATATCGAAGCCATTGATGATGTGAATGTCGAAGCGACCGAAGACGTGACAATTACCTTGGAGGCTGGAACTGGCTATGTGCTGGGCGCAGCCGATAGTGGTACGATCACCATCACCGATAATGACTTGGTTGACCCTGAACTTTCGATCATCACCGTAGTTCAATATGCTTATGAGACCGAACTGGAAAGTGGGTTAATTCAAATTGATCTTCCCGGTGTCACTTCGGAGCCGATTGAAGTTCTCTATTCTGTCGGTGGCACTGCTACATCAGAAGATGATTACTATGAGATGGAAGGATCTGTGACGATTGAAGCAGGCGAAATGTCGGCTTGGGTCATGGTTTTGCCTGTTCAAGATACGGCCACAGAGTCGGCAGAAACCGTTGATATCACCTTGTTGGCCAACGCAGACTACACCGTTCCCACAACTGCTAACGCGGTGATCACCATTGAAGACGACAAGCCGGTCTTCTCAGTTGATTTAGGCAGTAGCGTCACGATCAATGAAGGTGGCACGCTCTCTCAAAATGGTTCGTTCTCGGATGCTGGCAGCGCCACAACCTGGACGGCTACGGTTGATTATGCAGATGGAACAGGTCCGCAAGTATTGACGCTCAATGGCGATGGCACGTTTATTCTAACGAACACTTACGAGTCAGACGGAGTCTACAATGTTTGGGTTGAGATCGTCTCTGATGATCAGCGGATTGCCTTTCAAACACTGGAAGTGACCGCTACCAATGTGGTTCCGCTGATTGATCTGGGAGCAGACGTCACGATTGGAGTTGGCAACGACTTCTCAGTCTTGGGTTCCTTTGTCGATCCTGGTTCCGATACTTGGACCGGAACGGTCGACTATGGGGATGGCTCTGAGGTTCAGGAATTAAATATTCTGTCAGGCAGCTTGATCGATCTTAACTATGTCTATGAGTTCGCTGGTTCGTATGTAATCACGGTCACCATCGATGACGAAGGTGGCACACTGGCCACTGACACCATGAATGTCACGGTGCAAGATGCCCCGGTGCTTGATCTCGATGCGGATGATAGTAGCGGTGCCATCGATGCTGATTTCAGTGTTATCTTCGCAGAAGATGGACCCGGCGTAGCGATTGCCGATAGTGACGCCACGCTGGTTGATAGTGATAGTACACATGTGACTTCCCTGACGGCAACAATCAAGAATCGCTGGGATGGCGATGATGAAATTTTATCGGTTGATGTTAGTGGAACTTCTCTCGTTGCCAGTTACGTCGATGGCACACTGACCATCACAGGTTCAGAAACTTTGGCAGTATACGAACAGGTGCTGCGAACGGTTCTGTATCAAAACATTGCCGACGATCCTTATGCCGAAGACCGAGTCGTCGAGATCACCGCAACCGATGGAAGTGCGGTGAGTTTGACGGCGACCACTACGATTGCGATTCAATATGTGAATGATGTGCCAGAGGCCGAGTCGCGTAATGTGGATGTGGGTGTCGATTATCGAACCCAATTGATTTTGGGCAACGATGGTGATATTGAGTTCGCTCAAAATCTACAATTGGTGGTTCTCACCGAGCCCACTAATGGAGCCTTGTATGCGTTTGATGGAGCGACCGGGGCGGTTTGGTATCAGCCTGATTTTGATTACGCAGGTACCGATAGTTTCACGTATCAATTAGTCGAAACTGATACCGGCGAACTCTATTCGAGCCCTACGGCAACCGTTTCTTTGATGGTCATGCCTGCCAATGAAAGTCCGCTGGCCGACGATTTGGCCGTGACCGTTAGCGAAGATGGTGTGCAGGCAATTACCTTGACCGGTAGCGATGGCGAACTGGTTGCGTCTCAAACGTTGACGTTCACAATTACTCAGCAGCCAGCGAATGGAACCTTGACGAATTTTGATGCCCTGGCAGGAACTGTCGACTACACGCCAAACGCCGGATATGCGGGGGAAGATACGTTCGCGTTTGAAATCACCGATGACGCCACCGTTGGTTGGGAATCCAGGACCAGTGAACTCGGCACGGTCTCGATTACAGTCACTGGCGACAATGACGCACCGGTCTCAAACAGTCAGTTAATTGGTGTGCCAGAAGCGACTGCGGTTACGATTCTGTTAGGCAACGATGGGGATGAAGAACTTACCGAATCGATGACGATGCAAGTGACCGCGGCTCCACTGCATGGAACTTTGACGGGGTTTGATGCGCTAACAGGCGAAGTGATCTATACGCCAGATGTTGGTTACTTGGGCACCGATACGTTCTCGTACACACTGACCGATGACACGGGGCTAGGACAAGTCAGTAGCGTGGCGGTGATTGACCTGGATGTTGGCACACTGCCTACCGCAGATGCTGCGGCTGTAACTTTGTTGGAAGATGCAACCCTTGCAATCACACTGACCGGAGATGATGGCGATATCAACAACGTCAATACGCTTCAGTATGCGATTACACAACAACCGAGTAACGGCGAGATTCTCAATTTCGATTCGGCATTAGGTACATTTGCCTATCAGCCAGCAGTAAACTTCAACGGCACCGACACGATTGAGTTCACGGTTTCTTATACCACAGGTACCGGGGCAGTAGTCACTAGTCTGGCTAGTGTCATTAGCATTACCGTGGATGCTGTCAACGATGTCCCAACTGCACAGACCTTTCAAACCGTGGTGGCCAAAGAGACGGTCACTACCATTTCGTTGGGTGAAGATGCGGACCCTGAACTGATCCAGACATTGACGCTGAATATCCTCACAGCACCATCCAATGGAACCGTGACCGGTTTCGATCCTCTCACTGGCAACATCAACTACACGCCGAATGTTGGTTTTAGCGGCACCGATAGTTTCACGTTCACGTTGACCGATGATGACACGGCCGGTGATACGATTGATCTGACCAGCGACGAAGGCAATATCACATTTTATGTCAGAGCCTTGCCTACAGTGACTGGTCAAGCACTCACGATAACCGAAGATCAGACTGAGCCAATCACTCTCTCCGCACAAGCGGGCGAGTCGGGCCAGCTTGAGTATGAAATCTCGGTCTACCCTGAACATGGAGTGATCGTCGACTTTGATTCAACCACAGGCAACCTCACTTATGTTCCAGAAGCAGATTATAGCGGCACGGATAGTTTTCAGTTTACGGTTACCGAAGTCATTGATGGGGATGGATTCTTTGCACTCGAAAGTTTGCCTGGCACTGTCTCGTTCACCCTGACTGCCGAGAATGACACTCCGGTGGGAATCGCTCAAGAAGTGGTGATGGGCCAAGACCAAGTGATGCAAATTGCCTTGCTGGGCGATGACCAAGACTCTGAGCTCGAACAAATAATCACATATGCGATTGCCACCCAACCTGCCAATGGAGTCATCGCTGATTTCGACCAAGCTTTGGGCACTCTTACCTACACCCCGAATGCTGGTTTCTTTGGAACCGATAGCTTTACGTTTACGGTCACCGATGACTCAACCGCTGGTGGGTCTGCGACCACCAGCACACCCGTAACGGTTGATTTTACTGTTGGAGCCAATCCCGTTGCCACGGCTCAAGCGGTAACCACTGCCGAAGAAATTGGCACGGCCATTACGCTCTCGGCCAGTGCTGGTGATTTGTTGTTGACGCCCAGCTTTGTCTATTCGATTGCCGCGCTGCCTGAGCATGGAGAAGTTACCGATTTTGATCCGCTGCTAGGGACATTAACTTATACGCCTGATCCCAATTTCGCGGGATCAGATACGATCTCATTTGTGGTCGTTGATCAACTGGCAGGGCCCAACTTAATGCTACTGAGTGATCCGGTTGATGTTTCTATTACGGTTACCGGTGTAGATGACGACCCGATTGCAGTGAGCCGGGCGATGACTACACGAGAAGAGTTCTCGGTGTTGATCGGCCTTGGCATCGATGGCGATGACGAAGTCACTGAGTTATTGACATTGAACCTTGTGATTGCTCCCACCGATGGCGTGCTTTCAGAGTTTGATGCGACCACTGGTTACGCCAAGTATCTGCCGAACCCTGGTTTTGTGGGCGTTGATTCCTTTACTTATACCTTGACCGATGCAACTGGGCTTAACAGTAATGTTGTCGTCAGCACAGTAACGGTTGAAAGTGTGAATCATGCTCCGGTTGCCACGGTTGGATCAGTCAGTACAACCGAAGATCAATCGATTGCGTTTACATTGACCGGCGATGATGGAGACGCTTCGGAAGTTCAAACATTTGTGTTTGAAATGATCAATCAGCCTCAGCATGGGCAAATCACCAACTTCGATCCACTCTTGGGCATAGGCACCTATGTGCCAGACGCCGGATTCAATGGAGCGGATGATTTTGATTTTGTGGTAGTCGAAGATGACACGGTGGATGAATCTGGTCTTACAAGTGATCCGACAACTTATTCTTTCACGGTCTCGGCGGTGAATAATGCACCCATCGCTGAGTCGCGTTCGCTTGAAATGGTGGAGGACCAGTTTATCTCGCTAGTTTTGCAAGGCGAGGATGGTGATCAAGAGATCGAGCAGCAGTTGACCTACGTGATTGTGACCCAGCCAAGCAATGGGACGATTTCGAATTTTAATGCGTTGACCGGAGAATATACCTACACGCCAGACGCCAACTACGATGGAATCGATAGTTTCACGTATCAAGTTACGGATGACACCACTGCCGGTGGTGCGGCGTTAGATAGTGCGGTGGAAACCATTGATTTCACGATCAACTCAATCGACTTCGCAGCACTGGCAGTTCCGCAATCGTTATCGACTGAAAAAGATCAAGCGGTTGTGATTTACTTGACCGGGCAAGGCAATCCTGATGCAGTGCAAGACCTGACGTATGCCATCGATACAAATCCAACCGATGGTGTTTTAAGCGGCTTGAACACTGCAACGGGAGAAGTCACCTACACACCAAACAGCGGTTACTCGGGCGTCGATAGTTTTACATTCACCTTGTTAGATAACAATTCGACCGATGCGGCAACGACTGCCACGGTATTGGTGAATACCAAAGCTTCCACCACAACAATTGTGGCGAACGATGACTCTGTCACGGTACGGGCATCCGATGGCGATATTCTGTTAGATGTTCTAGAGAACGATCTAATTGCGGCCAGTGGAACGATGACCATCACCTCCGTCACCGCTCCAACAACCGGAACCGCAGCAATCACCACGGATGCCAATGGCGATCAGGTGATCCAGTTCACACCAGCATCAGGACAACTTGGGGCCGATTCGTTCACTTACACCATCAGTGATGGACTCGGTAACACATCAACCGAGACTGTGAACGTCAACATCGCAGCCGATGGAGTTCTTCCTTCAGATGGCAATATCTCCATCGGTGGCATCGATTTTGATTCGCAAAAAGAATCGACTTTTACTCCGCCAGTCTCTGGTAACTACAGCGTTGCTCGTTCTGAAAACTCGGAGTTTACCAATAGCTGGACCGATCCTGCTGGCAATAATTACACCGGCACAGGCACACAAACCAGCACCGTGATCACCAGTCTTTCTGAATTACCCAATGGCGATTGGTTTTATTCCGAAACGGTTTATTGGACCTATGATGTCGTTGCAGGCAATACGCACAACTGGGGTGGATACAACTACACGTTCATTGCCAATTCCTATTTGGGTTCGCAATTCATTGTTCTTAGTTTGAATAGCAACGATCAATACAGTACCAATCTCGATGATTCTGGCGGAGATGGACAAAATGGTTTCAACAAAACGGGGAATGCCAGTGGCGGTGAAACCTCGACGTTGTTCATGCTGAAATCTAGCGATGTGTTTAGTACGATGGCAGTCAGTCGAAATATCGTCAACTCCAACTCATCACACAGTGGCTCTTCCGATTACTGGAGCACTTCGCCTGATAAATCGACCACCGGAACGTCAACCGTGTCTGGCTCAACGACAGACTTCTTTATGATGAATGTCACTTGGTTAGAAGCCATCGGCATGTGGACTTCGAGTGGCACAAGCATGGGGTTCGGATCAGGAGGGGACTCGCAAAAATTTAATGAGAGTGGCACCTACACCAACGACATCATCAACGGCAGGCATCTGGCAATCAATCTTCCAATTACAACTACTCGATGCCTGGCGCACTACAGGCCGACTTAACGTGGAGCCTTAATGGTTCGGGTGATATTAAAGAAAAAGGATCCACAAATTCCTCTTACACGGGTAGCGGCACTTACCTAACAGAAACCGAGGATACCAATAGCTCTTCAGAAATAACGGGAAATGTTAACGAAAATGGTCTCAGCTTCAATAAAACCAAGAAAGATTTGTCGATCAGCTTAGGGGCAACAGGCTGGGATCTCGATGGCGGCACCGATTCCTATTCAGGCGGTTCGCAATCGTTTTACAGTAAAGAAGGCAAGGGAACCTATGAGACAATTCATAACGACTCAGGTGATGGAGTCACCTGGGATGTCAACGGAAAACTGACCGAAAACAGCACCTCGTTTAATTCGCAAGTGCAGGAAGGCGAATCCAACTACACAGGAGGAGATTGGATTTCAACCGGCAGCGGAATTACGATAAATCAAGCCTATACGTTTAGCAGCTACGATGGTAAGGGAGTTTATCTACAAGACTTATACGATACCGATCAAAAAAACTCGGGAGTGAACATTGGACACCGTACTGAAAACGGCAGTTCAACCAAGTCGGACGAATCGATCCAGTTTTCCAACCTAGACCCAGCAGGCGAGTGGATTTCAACTGGTACGGCAAGTGCCAACGCATTCAACAAAAGTTACTCTGATTACAAAGCAGATGGTAAATATACCTATGATCGGATTACTCGTGATTCTCATGTAGACGGGTACAATAAATCTTCAAGCGAATCGATGCCGGAATACACATTAGATAGCTTCGGCAGTTGGATTCTGACCGCAGGCACTAGTGATCAAACCACAGAATCTTTTAGTCATGGCAGTTACACAGGTGATGGCTCGTACACTGAAACCACGCCAGATTCTGCTTCTGCCCCTGGCGAATACGAGGCATCAGGCCAAGGCGAACGAACTTCAAGAACAACGATTACCCGTCACGATGAAGGTGACACCAAAAATAAATCATTCAAAACAACTCATTCCACCGTCGTTGATAATGCATGGGCATTAAACACTGGCAGCACCAAAGCCAGTGGCGATACGATGACCTCCTCTTCGTACACCACCAATGGAACGTACACATCGCGTCAAGACAACTTCGTAGTCACCGGCACTGCCACAGGTAATGGCAACAATTTCTCATCCAACAAGTACGATACCACTTCTACCTGGAACCCTACCGCATCGGTCGAAGGCCAAACTGAACCTGGCGGCTGGGTGCTAACAGGCAATGCCAGTGGCAGTTCCAATGATCTGGCCCATTCCGAAAGCACAGGCACGGGAACCTATCATCAGAAACAGGCATCAGGTGCGAACACCTCCACTCTCGATGGCACAGTCAACGAAGACAGCTTCTCGCATGTCACTAATAACCGAGACTGGGTAAGTAGTCTGGCAATTACCGTGGGATCTGAATCTTCCGCTTCTGTTAGTGAAGATGCCTGGCAACTCAATTCAGGCGATGCTACATCTGATGAAGAGACTCGTAACAACTTCACGATCTCCGCAACAGGGACTATTTCGATGGCGGCCCCAGGTGGAGCCCCAGGCTTTTACGGGGGCGGGATAACAGGCACTAACTCACTCACAATCGAGCGCCACGACACCAACAAGTGGGACTCCAAATCTTCCGTTAATGTTTTCGAACACGACTGGGCTCTCGTCTCTGGATCAGGCTCCGCTACGGGAAATACTCTCAACGAATCAGGCCAATCTGGCTCGGGTCATTTCAATCTTGAAACCGAAGATGGAACTTACCACGGCACCCGGTTTACCGATACCTTTTCACACGACTCGTTCGATTACGAGACTGACTCCACCGTAACAGCGGCCACTGGAACCGAACCAGGATTTTGGACTACTACTTCCAAATCAGCCAGCGGAGAAGAATCTGGGCACAATATCCTCACCAAATCGACCTCTAGTAAAAGCTATAAGGAAATCGACGCATTTGACGGTGCCAACGCTACAGGCAGTATTCATGGGAAATTCCACGACACCGAAATCACCGAGTCCAATTACGAATTCAATGGAGACTACACACTCGACTTCACTGAACCCAGCATCCCTGAAGGCCAGTGGAAATTAACCGGCGGCTCAGGCGAGTCGTTCTACGGCGAAGGCACCGGCCAAAGTTACGCAATCAACGGCACGTTTGAATCCAAAGGCACAACGCCTGTCTTTGCAGAAGAATCGCAAACTTGGACCATTAACGGAAAGATCAAAGAAAACGGATTCCATAATTACACCGGCGGAGAAACAACCCACTACGATGTCGCCAACAACGATTGGAATGAAACGAAATCAATTCCAACAGGGATCGGATCAACAGGCCATGACTACTCAAATACCGCCTCAGGCAAATACACACGTGCTGGCATTGATGGCAATATGGACCGCAGCTTCGTGACCAAGTTTAGAAGCGACCGGACCACCGAAGGCGACGGGTCTAACACAACAGGCTCAGGGTCTGACTATGAACTGGTAACAACCAAAAACAACTACAGTTACACCGGCGAATACACTGATGACGATGGCCATAATATCAAAATCGAGGAATTAGGAAAAACCGATATCAAGTTCGAGTTGAACGAAGATTATGAACTAGGGGCCAATGATACCTTCTTCCAAACCTCGGGCACTAAAACGCAGAACAACTTTAACGAAGAATCGGCTAAAATTACTTCCAAAGCCGTATGGATAGAAAACAAAGCCACCGAAGACAACAAAAAGACCGAGGACGACGGTTCATGGACAACCCGCATCGGTCATGACACGCTCTCCGGCAAAGAAACCCAGTATTCCAAATTCGACAGCAAGCACGAATACTCCGACACGACGAAAAAATATAGACGCACAGAAATATTCGACCATCATAAAGAAAGCTACCAGCTTATAACCGACTACAGTGTTAGCGGTGCGTACCACGATGTCTTGCCCGATGGCACCGAAACAGGCACCTACAATTCCTCCGGTTCGTCTGAACACAATTTCGAGGTCAACTCGAAAAAAGAAATCTGGCTCGGTATAGTTCCCTTCACCACCGGTACTGGCTCAGCCACCGGAGAAGCCAAGGCCAATTACGACTTCACCGGCACCGGCACCTTTAAAGACGGCACCATCACCGGAACCACAACCAACAGCGGAGAAACCCACTCTTCGTCAGACTACAAAAAAAAGTATTTTAAATTCGGCACAGACGACTGGTACGCCACAGGCACCGGCAATAGCTCTGCCTCGGGCGAATCCCACTACACCTATACCGGTACCGGAAATCTAACAGAAATAGTCAGCGGCGAAAAACTGACAGGCACCCACACTCTGTCAGGAAAAGACGATTCCAGCTACGACGGCAACGCAAAATTTAGCGTGGGACCGGAAGAAAAATGGATTCTCACCTCAGGCACAGGCGAATCTGACTACAGCGGCAATCAAAAATACGGCAAAGATCTCTCCGGAAAATACTCCTACCAACTCGGGCCCAATTCCGAATACACAATGAAAGGCACCGTCAATCTCGATACCGATTTCGAGATGAACTACAGCGGCTCCTACGATTCCACGGTCGTACAAAACCAATGGGCCGTCACCGGAGAAGGCGATAGCACCACAACCACCAGTTACGACCTAGACTACAATGGCTTGGGGATGAAGCTGGGCCACACGCCTTATGACGGAACAGACCCCAACACCACCGGCTACGATTCCGGTCTCACCATCTTTTCCGAAAGTGGAAAAAACCACACTGACACCATCTATAAATACGATTGGAAATTAACCGATGCTGGAGAAAGTACCGACTCGCACCTAGAGATCAATTCAAGTGCGGAAGGGGAATACAGTTATTTTGAACTCACTTACCAATACCGAAAAACCGTCGATGGAGACTACGATGCCGGCAATGGCAGCATCTCAATCATTACCGAATCAAACGCTGGAATCGCCCAAGAGAAATTCAATTGGGACCAAAAAGTCAACATCTACGAAGAAACCGACACCTCAGGTAATCTCACAATATGGGGAGACACCACCGGCAAAGCCGAAGGAGACGGACAGTCTTTCACTGGGTTTAATAACGAAGAATACTTCCGTTCCAAATTCACCTCGCCTAGCCTTGTCACTACCATGGTTAGCAACAGCGGGGGCTCTGGCACCGGTGAAGATTTCTATAAATATACCGGCACCTGGAGTGAAACTATTTCCAAAACCTCAGGCACGCAATTCAAGGCAAATTACGAGAACGAAGTCAATGGGGGAACCACCAGCAATACGTTTGCAAATTGGACATCGACCTCTACCGTGATCACGCAAGACTCAGGCGGCAACACCACATCAGAGACCACCACAGACTCCGATAGTGTCGTCGATCCTACAACCGAGACAAGCTACCAATCCACGAACTCCGGCAACACTTTCTACTCAGAAAACAACACCCCTTGGACTCAAGGCGGCTTCGGTTCATGGGCCGTGCTGGCACCTCACTCCGCAGACTCCAACACCAACACCCAGGGCATCATCAACGGACCTGCTTCCACCGGCACAACCACATCGCCGACCACCTACACCGACCCCTTAGCCGGCGGCCCCTGGTTCAAAGCAGCCAAATTCACCGGCATCCAAGTCCTAACCGACCACGGCAGCATGATGGAAGCCGGCCTCACCGAAGCGACCGGCTTTGAAAAAGTGAGAGATAATTCCACTGTAATCGTAATTACACTTCCGCCTAGCCCTTACTCGAACGGGTTTAATTGGCTCATCGGCGAATACATTGTTCGCCCCGCTTATGGCGACGAAGCACTTGCCGGCAAGACAGACTTTGAATTATTTGTTGATGTGGCCAAGTTTTCAACCTTTCTAACTGTAGGAGCTATCTACGCACCTGTGCTAATGCTCAAAGGAGCGGCCTGGGGAGTGCTAAAAGGTGTTGTGTTTGAAGTTAGTATGAATGCCGCAACACAGTTTTATGAAACCGGAGAGGTAGATCGTGGTCAGTTCGGCAAGGCTGCCTACGCAGGAGCAATAAACGGGGCTTATGCCGGAATGCAAGCTGGCATTGGAGGTGCAGACGGGTCAAATGGAACCAAAAATTTATGCACATTCAATCGTGTCATGGATGCCCTCGAAGGGACCGAAAGTCTTGTTGATGCGTATGGAAATTACAGCGAAGGCAACTACCTAGATGCCGGCATCGATCTTGCCTTCAGTGCCCTGATGTTTGCGTCAGCTTATAATGGTGGTTGTTTTGTGGCCGATACGACGATTGTTGTTTACGAAGATACAGGCTTGCCCGCTTCTGATATGGCTACGGCAAATGATCAATCCCAGTCGGCAGAATTTAATTCGATTGCCATGTTTGTCATCGCCGTTGGAGCCGCAGGCATGGTTGCCAGTAACACTCGTACTAAAAAACGAAACAAGTTTGAAGACGAACTCGATTCAGTTTTTGCAGAAGACGAAGATTTTGATCTCGATGAAACACTTGACCCAATAAATGAAGAACCTGCTCTAGAAGATTGGAACAGTAACCAATGGGACAGTGAGATTGATTCCTTAGTCGCTACTCAATCTTCTCACAAACAAAGCACCGTCGAAGAAGAGGCCTGGGCTTCGTACTCCGGTAATCCGTCTGTTGTCGTGGCGTTGCCGAAGGCCAAGTCTGATAAAAAATCAAAAACCATTGCCTTTCAAGAAAAACCTAAGGAATCTCGTAAAATTCAAGCCGAAATTGAAACCACTTCATCTGGCAAGCATTTGGCGTTCTGGTCATCCCTCGCCCTACTACTCTGCGGGGCCATGTTCCTATTCGCGGGGCTCTGGAATTCTGGGCTGCCTGAGCCATCGTTGCCGACCAGTCCGCCGGTTGCCCAGACCACCAACAAAAATATCCAAGACGTTCAACTCGGCGATTGGGTCAAGGCCGTTAATCCTGAAGTCTCGGATTCGCACAGGGCGGTGGCTGCTGCGGTGATTGAGCCTGAGGGCTATCGTGTTGTCACGACGAAGCTTCTCAAAAACAACGGCACCTGGCTTCATATGAAGTCGCTGCGAAGTGTCGAGTGGCTAGAAGAATTCGATGTCAAAGTTGGCGGCAAAGTTGATACCAGTATTGCCGAAATCGGAGCCTCTGGCTTGGCCGAGGTACTGGCCATTCAACCCTGCCCAACGATTAGCCCACGACCTGGCTCCGATGCACAACTGGTCACCGGACTCTACCACCACGAAGCAGCCAATGCCCTCGACATGCAAATTGTCAATGAAGCGGGCGAAGTTCTGGAAACGATTGGCGTCACCGATAATCACCCATTCTGGAGCGAAGACCGCCAAGAATTCGTCGCTGCCGGGCAACTTATCAAAGGAGAACTCCTCCGCTCAACCACCAATAAAGAAATCTTCGTCGGCACCATCGAACCAAGAGCCGGACCGGAACCGGTATTTAATCTTGAAGTAAACATCGAACATGTTTATTATGTAACCAGCACTGGGGTGCTGGCTCACAATGCTAAGACCTGTGGACCCGATGAACTTGATGAAGACGGCAATAAGAAATCAAGTTCGCCAGGGCCGGGGAAGACACCAAAGAAGGCTAAAGGGGGAGCTCACAAAAATGTTTCAGCTAATGGTGGAGAGAGACATCATGCACCAGCAAATTCAGTAAGCCCACTTTCTCGTGGAAATGGGCCAAGTTTCCGGATGACTATCAAGGATCATATGAAAACTGCAAGTTGGGGCAGCTCTCATAAAGCTAAAGAATATCGAAAAATACAAGAGCAATTAATCAAAAACAAACAGTTTAAGAAGGCTCAACAAATGGATATCGATGATGTTCGAGAGAAATTTGGATCGAAATACGATGAGGGTATAAAAGAAATGTTAGAGTATACCGAAATACTAAATTTGGAGTAATTTTCATGGAATTCTTAATTAAACCATACGAAGGTGTAGGTGACGTGCAGTTCGGGATGTCAGTAACACAAGTGAGGTCGTTCCTTGGATCGGAATTTGAGTCATTCAATCGAACATCTGAATCTGCACACCCTTGTGATTATTTTGAATTGATAGGATTTTTCGTTTATTACACTGAGTCTGGAGAGGTGGAGGCTATTGAGTTTTGTTCAAAAGCTGTAGTGGAATTTGAACAAAAAAAACTATTTGACTTATCATTTTCAGAGTTAACTGATCTTCTCCATAAGTTCGATCAAGAAGTAGAAATTGAGTGTGATGGCTTAACTTCATATCAACTAGGTATTGGAGCCTATGCACCATTGTTAGATGAAGAAGGTACTGCCTGTAAACCAGAAAGTATTATTGTTTTTGAAAGGGGATACTACGATAAGTAAATAAGTTGCTAGAACAGGGTTTCAGAACTACTACCCAGCGAACAACTGCTATCTGCCTATGAAGAATCAATCTTCGTCGGCACCATTGAACCAAGAGCCGGACCTGAACCGGTTTTCAATCTTGAAGTAAACATCGAACATGTTTACTATGTAACAAATACTGGGGTCTTGGCACATAATGCCAAAACATGTGGACCGGATGACGAACCCGATGGGAATAAATCAAGTTCACAAGGACCGGGAAATCCTAAGACCTATCAGTCATATACTAAGACGAATAAAAATACCGGTGAAGTCTACTCTGGAAGAACGAGTGGCACTGGAACACCTGCTCAAAATGTAAAAAACAGAGATCGATATCATCACATGAATGACAAGGGTTTTGGCCCAGCGGTTCTTGATAAATCCTCTCTCAATTCAAAAGCGATTCGTGGACGAGAGCAGATAAAAATTGAGCACCATGGAGGAGCAAAATCGAAGGGTGGGACTTCAGGAAATGCAATAAACGGGATTGGAGAACTAAATAAAAAAATGGAAAAGTATTTAGAATCAGCATTCGAGGAGTTCGGGGATTTATTGGAGTAAAAGAAATGAAAAGAACTAGAAAACGAAAAATCAAAATTGTCCCGGGCGATATTGTCAGCATCGAACTTCAAGAGGGTGAGATTGGTTATGGTCGAGTCCTTGAGGAGACTATCGCTTTCTACGATGCAAAATCGCCACCAGCATATACAGTAGAAGAGATTGTTGCTCGCCCTATTTTGTTCAAGATTTGGGTAATGGATTATGCAATCAAAGATGGGATTCTCCCTGTGATTGGGCATGTTGAACTAGAAGAAGAGTTACTTGAAGAGCCCCTTTTCTTTAAGAAGGATACGATTTCTGGAAGATTAACGATCTACCGAGACAGCACTGGTGAGGAAGTACCTGCAACAATAGAAGAGTGTGAAGACTATGAATGCGCAGCCGTTTGGGATCCTGAGCATATTGTTGATCGGCTAGTCGACCACTTTGCAGGCCGCCCAAATGCATGGGTTGAATCAATGCGGCCTAGATGAAATCAAATCCATTCCTATTGGCAGGCTCTATTGGCTTAATGCTATCAACCGATAAACGGAAGAAGAAAACACAGTTTGAGGCCGCTTCGGAAAGATTTTTCTCGGAACATTGGGACTGGGACGAGCCGCTGGAAAAAGAACCGGAGATTGATCTTGATTTAAGCGAAGACGATTGGAACAATCAAACCATTGACCAAACTTGGGCCACCGAAAAGGACTGGGGCTTGAAGCACTTCGCCGATCATAATGAACCCGCACCCGGCAACACCGCCACACTCCCTGCGCCACAGGTCCGCAAAAACACCAAGCCGATTGCGTACCAACCAAAACCCAAAAATGTTCTAACTGAATTCCCTTCGGCAAAAGAAGAATCAACCCCAACCAAAAACAAATCGATCTTCTGGGCTTCGATAGCGTTAATACTCCTTGGGCCCATCTTGCTACTAGCCGGTTTGTTTGGCAGTTCCCCGCCACCACTCGAACCGCCGCTGCTGCCAGAACTTGGTGACTCAGGCATGGCCTAAGTGCATTCGGTCAAGCCATGCCCTGATATCATTGCCCAACCCGCCGAAGATGCACGCTTGGTAACTGCAACTTTCGTGCATGAAGCAGCGACCGCGTTTGATTTGCAAATTGTTGATGCGAATGGCAAAGAGCTAGAAACCATCGGCGGCACCATCGAACCACGTGCCGGACCAGAAGATGTCTACAACATTGAAGTAGATACCGAACATGTTTATTATGTGACTAACAGCGGATTATCAGTGATCAAGATCGTGGGCTGTTTTCCAGAATAAAATGAGGAAAGTATGTTGTTGGATTTTATTTCGCCGAACGAGGATTTTGTTTTAACCATTGAAGACAATGGAAAAGTTGCATACGCGTATTTGAAAAAAGATGAGCAAATTGTTGGGGATGTTTGGTTGTACAATAGATGCAAGGCCCCTCCGGTTTCTGAATGGAAGGATCGAGGGAATTTGCCCTTTGCGAACTGCGAAGGGTATATTGATGAAAGTGGGCAAGTTACTGGTCCGCTATCAGTAGAAGACTTGGATGTAAATTGGGAAGAGGATGACGGACTCATGTATGCTTATATCTATATCAAAGAAGACTTGTTTGCTGTTGTTGGCGAAACGATGAAACCAGGTTTTGCGAGGTTTGCCATCAAAGATTCTCGGATAGCGAGAGTCATGGAGATGGAGGATTGAGATTGGTGTTTCGTAAGACGTGAGCAATTGTGCCCTCCAAGGCAGCTTAGCGATACCTTGTGTTAGTTCACAACCAGTGGGAATTTGATAAACTAGGATTACCACACATTTCTATTAACGAAAGTACCCCCCTATGAATGAAGCTACCGAAGATATATTGAATCGTGTGAAGTTGATGGTGGCTTCTGGCTTTTGTGATCTGGAGGAAATTCATGATACGATTGAGGAGATGTCCGAAGAAGAATCCGATGCGGATGAAGTCTTTCTGTTAGAGTGTGTCGGGAAAGAGATTAAAAAGATACGAGCCGACGAGAAATCGTGGCCAGCGGTTACCGATTGTGATCGTTTGGAATCCGCGTTTGACAACTTGAATGAGAACCAAATTATTGCTATGCACGTTGCTGGCTACACAACCAGTGATGGTGTTGACGATGCCTGTGAGTTGCGGGAAGAGATGGGCGAAGAGAATGTGATTGGCTTCTGCTTTTATCACGAACAAGATTTAGAACGAGTGGTCAATGGCGATGAGTTGTATATTGCCTATGGTTCGTATTCTGATAATGACGAAAAGAATATCGTCATTGCCGAGTTAGTGAAAGCTGAATTAGAAGAGCAAGGGCTCAAGGTCACTTGGAATGGTGACCCGAAGGAACGAATTCTGATTTCCAAGTTTGACTGGAAACGCCGCGGCCCGTTGTTGGGTTGATCTTCATAATCATAAATCAACAGTATGAATTCACCAGCAGGCAACTAACCTCGACCAACAAGTGGCATTTGATTGGCCATCACGGTGATGTGGGGCACGTTGGCGTCTAGTGGCAGGCTGGCCATGTAGACGATGGCTTGGGCGATATGTTTGACATCAATGGTAGGTTCAATTGCGGTAGTTCCATCGGCCTGTTTCACTCCCTTGGCCATGCGGTCGGTCATGTCGGTCGAAGCGTTGCCGATATCTATTTGACCACAGGCAATGTTGTAGGGCCGGCCATCGAGCGAGATTGATTTGGTTAAACCGGTGATTGCATGTTTGGTCGCCACATAAGGGGCCGAGTTCGGGCGTGGCGTTTGCGAAGAGACCGAGCCGTTGTTGATGATTCGCCCACCTTGCGGTGTTTGCTGTTTCATCAGGCGGAACGCTTCTCTAGCAGAATAGAACGCACCGGTTAAGTTCGTGTCAACACAGGCATTCCAGCTTTCGTCGTCGAGCTGTTCAAACGGAACATCGGGGGCACTCACGCCAGCGTTATTGAATAACAGGTCAAGCTTGCCAAAGCGTTTTTGAATCAACTCAAACAAGTCACGTACCGATTGGGAACTGGTAATATCGGTGACAACAGAGCAGGGCAGGGGAGCCCCGGTTTGTGAAGAGATGAGCTTTGCGGTTTCGTCCAGGTTCTCAATGGTCCGGCCTGCAAGCACCAGTTGAAAACCGGCGTTTGCCAAAGCGACGGAAGTGGCACGGCCAATACCGCTGCCTGCACCGGTGACAAGGGCTACAGGGGGTGAGAGTTCTGGGTTCATCGGGATTACGTTTCTTGAAAGATGATAATTTACTTGCTTCGTCTCATGGCAATTGGTACAGTTTAATTTATGAACGAGCCAACCGATAGTATCGCTGCTGAACCACCCAAGAAACGTCGGCGCCGGCGTTGGTATCAATTCAATCTGGCATCGATCTTGCTGTTGCTTACCGCCGTGGCAATTGGATCGGCCTATTATCGCTCACTGCTGGATCGATGTAGGGCGCAAGCCATTGCGGCCCAAAAGTTGGAAGTGATTGGCGCCGAGGTGACATATATCACGGTTCTCCCCGCTTGGCTTGCATGGCTGCCGCAAGCCGAAATGTGCAAGATCGTGACCATTGTTGATTTAGAAGGTAAAAGATTCGCTGAGGGAAGTTTAGGCCCGTTGGCCGAACTGCCAGATTTAGAGCGATTGTATTTGGCTTTAAGTTCAGTGACGGATGATGATTTGGAGCCGGTTGCTCAGCTAACCAAAATTCGCCGAATTTCGTTGTGGCGTACCAAAGTAAGCAACGATGGGCTCGAACATCTAAAGCAGCTTGAGGATCTTGAATTACTTGATATTAAGCATACCAAAAATATTGATGAAAGAGCCCTCAATAATCTGCGGCATTGGCCCAATTTAATGCTACTCAAACAGAACTTCGAGGTTTCTAATACTGGCCTAAAAGTGTTAGTCAATCATCGGTATCGCCCGGTCGAAAGTCTGCATGCCGTGCATGTTTCGGATGAGGGAATTGAAGATTTGCTGAAGCTGATTCGGATTGAGAATCTATCGATTCAGCCAGAGTGTAGTAATGAAAGCCTGTTTCGAGTAATGGAATTACCGCAGTTAAAACTGTTTCAATTAACAGGTCGTTCGGACATCAAACCCCAAGAGTTTCAAGAACTCAAACCGGGTTTGCAACTGTACAGAAGCCTGCCGATTCGAAAAGTGAATTTAAGCGAAGTCGCCGATCAATGGGCCGACAATTGTATTGCACTCGATATTGGAGTTTTTCGAGAGTATAACGCTGCAATGGACGCAATCTATTACAGACAGGCTCCACAGACCCGATTTGATCGTAGGCTACTCCCAATTGTTTTGACACTAAAAGAGCCTCGCGTGCAAATTGACATTGTGCTTGACCACTATGAGTTTGATTGGGATCAGCTTCCTAGATTCCGAGAAGTTGAAGCTGTCAGAATTGTTGGTAAAAATTTTGATCCAAAACAGCTTGCTTGTTTAGGCCAGTTGCCGAAGCTGGAAGAGCTTAACCTTACGATGAAATTAGACAATGAAGTTTTTGATCAAGTCTCTAAGCTTGACTCGCTAAAACACCTTGCCCTCTCATCCCTTTATTTTTATCCGGAGTATGATGACGATGCGTGCGATGCCTTGGCATCACTAAAAAACTTAGAGACCTTTTCCATCCACAGCACACGCATGAATGATCGTCACGTTGAATTCATATCGCATTGCCCTAAACTACGGCGAGTTTATCTCTACAACACAGGCATCGCAGCAGGCACACTAGAAAGAGTCAGTCAATTGCCCAATGTTGATGAACTATTAATTCACTACTGCCATGCTCTAAAAAAAGAAGACCTTGAAATAATCAAAGGAATGAAGCAGCTTAGGACATGCAAGATGTATGGACGTACGATTCACAACAACTTTGAACTCAAACTTCCGACCGATGTGGCCGAGAGCCTGCCGTTGTTGGAAAATGACAAGTATCGCTTCATGATGTTCCGCAAACCAGTTGGGCAGAAAGCGTATCCAAGATTGCCGCCGCTTGGAATGGAGTAAGAGTTCATTTCAGTCAACGCAATTCTATCCAGCCTGCGGCACTGACAAAGTGCTACTGGGCTATTTGTGTGTTCTGTAACTTGGCTCGAACGACATCGGGGACACGCAACTCTCCACTGACCACGTTGCCAGAAATATCGATGGGCCCGGAAAATGGTTCGGTCGAGGCGATTCGTATTGAAGTTTTCGACAGGATCGTATTTCGTTGGATGACTAGGTTGCCGACCCGTGCGCTTTGGTGATCTCTACAGTAAATTCCAGCACCCTTGGTCTCGCGAATCACGTTGTGTCGCAGGATCGCCTCGGAAGCCGCTTGGATACCATGATCCCCGCTATTCCAGATGACATTTCGTTCGATAATATTCGGCTTTCGACCATCGGTGCCATAAACGATTATGCCGGGATAGTTCGTGTCGTGGATTACGTTGTCGCGTACGATGTTTCCATAGCTACCATCTTTTATTTCGATCCCATCGCCCTGTGATACATGGTCGCCATTTAGGTGATGAATGTAGTTGTTCTCGATAATCGAATTGAATAGATACCCGTTGGTGCTGCCGTCAGGTTTATTGTTGCTTCCGAGATAAAAACCCTCGCCATGGCCAGAGGTGTGATGGATATGATTGCCACGAAAAATGAGTGACTCATAAATATGACCTGGATAGTTCGCTGTTACCGCGACCCCGCCGACATGGTGAATGTGGAGTTTTTCAAGCGTGATAAATTTGGCCGGCCACTTGCCCTGACCCCCGATGCGAATGCCGGCCGCGCCGCCTGTGATTTCCAGATCACGCATCACGAAATACTGGCAACCCTCTAGATTCATCGTATTCTGATTCGCGTCTGGGCGCTGAAATATCACGTTGCCCGGCTTTCCAGATAAGTCATCATCCAGCTTACTTTGACCACGAATAACAATCGGGTGATTGGCCGTACCTCGGTGGCTTAACACAAGCTTGCGAGAGTCCTTGTATGTGCCCGGTGCCAGAACGACTTCATCTCCTGGCTTCAGTTTTGAACCTGATAGGACAGAGAACCAATCCTGGTCTGGTGTCAACTGAATCGTCTCGGCGTGAGCCAAGTTCCCGAAGATTATCAACAGTAGTGCTATGAAGAGTGGTGATTTCATGAGAAAAACCTTTGCTATAGTATGAAAGTTTATTGCGGTAGATCGGGTTGTTGCCATACGCTCATGCCGCCATCGATGAAGATCATTTGGCCGTGGATGTGTTTGGCAGCATCGCTTACTAGAAAAGCGGCGGTGTCTCCGCAGACTTCGGCATCAGGAACTTGGCCGTTGGGTGTGTGAATTTTCATCCATTCTAGCAGAGCAGGGTCGCTGTCAAGCACATTAGTTAGCGGCGTGCGTACTAGGCCAGGCGCAATGCCGTTGACTCGGATTTTCTTCGGAGCCAGGGCAACGCAAAGAGTTTTGACCATCATCGCAACTGCTCCCTTGGATGTATCGTAGGCCGAGTGATCAGGTTCCGCCAGCATGCCGTTAATGGAGCCGGTGAAAAGCACACGGCCCTCGGTTTTTTCGTCAATCCATTTTTTTGAGAAAGCCTGAGTTAAAAAGAAACCGGCCGCAACATTGAGACGAAGCGTGCGTTCAAAAATGGCTGGCGTCATTTCTAAGAAGGCCGGTTCACGAAATGTGCCTGCGTTGTTGATCAGAATGTCGATGCCAGGCATAGCTGCGATTGCTTTTGAAAACACGGACTCGACGCAGGATTCTGTTTCACCGGCCAAGTCTCCATCAATTGCTTCGGCCTGAACATCCTTGGAGCGACAATTTTCCAACACGGTATTGAGAGCATCATCGTTCACCGCCCCATGGACTACCACATTGGCCCCAGCGGCAGCCAGAGACTCGGCAATCGCCTGGCCTACTCCTTGAGAGCTGCCTGTAACTAGAGCCGCATGCCCCGAGAGATCAATCATGATTCCGTTCCTGTCATAGAATACAAAGGGTACATTATGAGGCATTTGAAATTAGCATTCAAGCTGTTGGATTAAATAGATAAGAAGCACCAAGTTGCCACTGGAATTGACGTACGGGCTACCAGTGATGAGAATAGGGTCATGGAACTTGCTGCGAAGATCGAGCATCATTAATGATGCGAGTCGAGATTCGCTTTTTGCACATGAAGAAATGAAGAATCGATAACTATGAAAAGCCACATTCTCTCCCTGTTTTTTGCGACCATAACTCTTTTGAGTTTTCATACTGCTTTGCAGGCAGAGGTTTCAAAACCGAACATTATTATTATCTTCACTGATGACCATGGGTACGCCGACTTAAGTTGCCAGGGAATCGTAGATGATATCAAGACACCCTACACCGATCAGTTAGCGGCCGCAGGCGTGCGGCTTACTTCTGGGTATTGCAGCGCACCCCAGTGTCGTCCATCACGTGCCGGGTTGTTGACGGGCCGTTATCAAAATCGGTTTGGACTAGAACAAAACGGCGATGCGGCATTGCCTTGGTCGGAACGAACCATTGCCGAGCGTTTAGCGGATGCCGGGTATGTAACGGGCATGTGTGGCAAGTGGCATCTTGATGGAACGGTCGGCAGTAACGGCGAACGACCTGATGGAACCATGGGCGAGCGTGTGGCAGACAAAGCAGGCCAGTTCAAAGGCAACCGACTTGAAAACCCAGGCTATGCAGACAGCCACGGGTTCCAAGAGTATCTTTGTGCCCCGATGCGATCTTATCTTGCATCGCATGATGCGGCGGGTAACGATTTGAATGGCCCTGTCGTGCATGTCGACACGCGATTTCGGATTGATG
>NVWB01000213.1 GCA_002733575.1 Blastopirellula sp.
ATCAGGCCGATGTTTCCTTCTTGGATGAGGTCTAAAAAATGAAGTCCGCGATAGCGATAATGCTTGGCAATAGAAACCACGAGCCGCAAATTGCCCGTTGCCATCTTGCGTTTGGCCTGACTCAGATCTTGGTACGATTGTAGAATCCGCGGCCATTGCCAATGCAAGGTCTCAGGCGTCTCAAGGTGTTTCTCTAGAAAACACTGTCCCTCTGCGGTAGTCGGAGCGACAAATTTCAGTGAACCCTGTTCGTTGGGTTTACCAGTATGTTTGAATTCACTATCGAGGTCTTTCAGCTTCTGCATCCATTCTGGGATGAACTTCACGCGCAAGTGTAGCTTCTCAAGTTCCAAGGCCACTTGATGCTTCGTTTGCATTAATCGCCGAATTGAGTTCGCACGCTTGGCCTGACTTTGTTTCTTGTCAAGCAAGACCGAAAGATCTTTGCGATTGCGATTTTCTGCTTTGGTCAACAAATTAAGCGTGCAATGTAATTTGTGAAACTCCCGCTGTTTCATCGCCGGGCTAGAGATCGTGACTTCAATCGTACGATCTATTCTTCGTTTGCCCTGAATGACTTCGGCAATCATTTCTCGCACATGCGAAGCGATTACACCACAAGCAAAAAGTCGACGTAAAAAGCGGCGTCGACTGGCAATCACCCAATGGGCAATTTCTATTTCTTGCTCAGGCGAAAGCAGCGAGAGCCCACCCATTTCACTTAGGTAACTCTTGATTCCATCTTCATCCCAACTCTGTTCGTTGCCACTCTCAGGCAGCGGGGGCGATGGGTCTGCGATTGAACCAGTCTTCTCTTTTGAATCGTCAACACCGGTGTGTTGAGTCGATTCTGAATGGGCGTGGGTAAGCGATTCACGTACAGAGGTTAAACGCAGCACTTTTGTCAGAAGCTGCTGATGCAGTTGGTTCTCGTGTTCAGACTCCGTGACTTGCAGCATTCGCCTTACGCTCCCTCAACTCTCAACCGTTTTTCCGTAATGGAAGTTTTGAGACGCAAAGCGCTGGCCAGAAGTTCCTCGCGGTAATCCGAAACACCAAACTGTTTTCGCGAGCAAACGCCATGTATAAGAATTTCAACTGCGCATCAAAGAACACAGTATTAAAGATAGTCATTCAGATAGTCGTTCAAGAACTGACTACAAGGATATCGAATCCGATTCTAGCTGCTGATAGAGTTCATAGGCATTCAGCGTTTTGTCTGCGGGGATTTTCACATCACTGAATAAATCAGCGTTGCGTGCACGTTCCCGAGAAGTGAGCCGACCATTCTTGTCTCGATCCAATTGATTAAACAGTTGCATCGTTTTGTTGAACGTTTTCGGATCGAGAATTTTTCCGTCGTACTTGTTAAACACCCTTAGCATATGGTCTGCCGCAAACTCGGCTTCGATGAAACCAACGTCGCCATCATGATTACGATCAACGAACAGCAAAGTTTGTTCTAACTCGGTTCTTACCTTCATGGAAGACATTTGCAGAAAGGCCAAATTGTCTTTGAAATCTTGTTTGTTCCATTTGCCATCATCGTTGGCATCGAGTCGATTAAATAAGATGCCTGCCTTTTTTCCAGTTTCGGTCGAAGTATATCGAGCAAAAGCAACCGCACTGTTGGCTTCATTGGGAATCAATATCGAGTCATCGTCTTGATCGATTTGATTCAACAACTTCGCTTGATCTTTGCTGGGCGAGGCGAGTTCTTTTTGCAGAGTTCCATAGGCTTGGTACGACTCAAGATCACTGATTTTATCGTCGTCATCCGTATCGATAATATCGATCAATTGATCCTGCATCAGTTGGGTAAATTCGCCTGGTTTTTTGAAGTTGCTATAACCGCCTACTTGAGAAAGACTAAATGTGGGTGTCGATGCTGCCATTATTCCAGGAGAGACTGCTTTGGGATCTTTAGTAGGGAGAACGCTCGATGGATCTTTTTTCGTTGCAAGCATGTTAAAACTGATGCCCGGTTTATTGGTTTTTGGATCAACCGAGACTGGTTGTTTGTTGGTCTCTGTGGTCGTTAATCGTGGACTGTTGTCTTCGATAGGCTTGTTATCAATTTCAGGTAGAACAGAATCTGTATTGGTTGTATTCTGATCGTCAAGATCAACAAGAAGATCTGGGAGAGGAATCACAGGGATATCAATCCTGGGCTCTACTGGAGGATTAACTACTACATTGTTGTCATTGTTCCAGAGTGCATAGGGAATTGCCAACAGTCCTACAAAAACGGCCGCGATACCCACTACGACCCAAGATGGAGTAGAGTTTGATTTGTGCTGACGGCCAGCAGCAGAGACAGAGCGTGGTTGAACTTGAAGATCAACCGCAGGCATCGGCTTTTGAGCTTCGACCTTTTGAGCTTCGATACGACTCATGATTGAATCGGTGAGATCAAGCTCCAATGTCTGTTCAGGCAAAGCGCGGATCGTCAAACTGGCCTGGGCAAGTTGGTGATATTGGCTCTGCAATTCAGGGTTTTTACTTAGCGCATCTTCCACTTCCTGACGCTGTGAAACATTTAATTCACCATCAAGGTAAGCAGATAACAGATCAGAATTTACTTCAAGAGACATAGTTAATCGCGAATTCTTGTTGCCGGATATTGAAGGATAAAGCAACAGAACCCTAATGTGGATAAGTATTTAAGATCGATCAAGGCCAATCGCCTTTGCTCGAAAGAGTACGTAGCTCTGTCAACTAAGTCAACCGAACTAATGAGATAGATGCTTTCTAGGCCAAGTTAGTTCCCCCGGTTTCCTTGAAAGCAAGTTTTTCTTGACAATCGTCCTTTTTTTATTTTACACTTGTCTGGTGTGATGTAAGTCATTTTATGAGAACACTTTATAATTTATTGCGTAATATAAAACGAAAACGCTTTTAATTCGTCTTAACTTAATATCCCGAAATAGAATGAAAGATCTGCTAGCGAATAACGAAGTCCGATTAAATATCGGTCAGATTGATAAAATTTGCTACAAATCGATTGCGAAAATCCTCTGCTCTGCGGATAATAGTCCTTTGGAAGTACTCCGTCCTTATCCTTCATTGAACCCAACTTCACGCGACTTATGAATTCAATAAAACCCCTGGCAGTTATTTGCGGTCTTGCAGTCGTAGCATCGACCAGTCTCTTGCTTGAATCAACGACTCTCGCACAAGCGCCCGTACAGATTAGGTCAGAGCCAATCAGCGGCAGTTCAAGACCGACTCAAATGACGCCTGAGATCCAGGCCAAGATTGCAGAAGCGAAAGCCAGGGCCGAAGCCGCTAAAAAAGGTAAGCCTCCTGGTACTCCAGGTGAGAAGCCCGGCGAGAAGAAAGAGGGCGAAGAACCTAAAAAAGGAGAAGAGGGCAAAGATAAACCAGAAGAACCGAAAGGCCCTGTCACACGAGGTGACATGCCCCCAGAGCCAGCCGACAAAAAAGAATTAGAAGTGCGACCTGATGAACAAGGCATGGTCCGCTTCAACTTCCGTGGCCAAGCTTGGAAAGATGTACTCGACTGGCTCTCAGAAATCTCTCACGAAAGCTTAGATTGGCAAGAACTGCCAGGCGACTACCTGAACTTAACTACCCAGCGTGCTTACACGGTAGATGAAGTCCGCGATATCATCAACGAGCGGCTGTTGACCCGCGGCTATACGATGCTGCGTCAACGCGAAGGGTTTGTGGTCGTCAAAATTGAAAAGATTGATCCAGGCCAAGTTCCCCGAGTCCATCCTGAAGATCTTCGTTATCGAGACGACCATGAAATCGTCAAAGTCTCTTTTTCGCTTAGCTGGCTAATCGCCGAATCGGCGGTCGAAGAACTTAAGCCAATGCTCAGCCCGCATGGAAAGATGACTCCGCTGAAAACATCCAACCGCATCGAAGCGATGGATTCGGTGGTCAATCTTCGAGAGATCTATCATATACTCCAAGAAGAACAATCGACCGAATCTCAGTCTTCCCAGATAACTGAGTTTGTGTTGCAGTTTGTTCGGGCCGAAAGCGTCAAGGAACACTTGGAAGGTTTGCTGGGTATGTCTGGGTCTTCTAAAAAGTCGGCACCTATGACTCCACAGCAAATGCAAATGATACAGCAACAGAGAATGCAGCAATCGAGAAGTAGCAGTGGCAAACCAAGTACAGCCGCTCCTAAGACAAAAGCAGAAGTCTATTTGGTTGTGAATCAACGTCGCAACAGCATTATAGCCAATGCTCCGCCAGACAAACTCGTGATCATTTCTGAGACGATCAAGATGCTGGATGTGGCGAGTAGCCCTAGTAATTCGCTTGCCGCCAATCTAACACGCATGCAAATTTATCGTTTGGCACAACTCGACCCTGAGACCTTGATCAGTATGGTTGAAGAAGTGGGCGAACTAGAGCCTGGCACGCAATTGGTGGCCGATAAAAAGAATAACGCGTTGATTGCCTATGCTTCGGTTGCCGATCATTACACGGTGAGAACTATCATCGAAAAACTCGATGGTTCTGGTCGTCAGTTCGAAGTCATTCGTCTGCGAAGGCTCAAAGCCGATTCAGTGGCCATTACCATCCGCACGATGATGGGCAACGAAGAAGAGAAAAAGGATTCCAGCAGAAGCAGCTACTATTCCTCTTACTACTCTCGCTCTTCATCTCAAAAAGAAGAGACTAACACAGACAAGTTTAAAGTTGATGCCGATGTCGCCAACAACCGGCTGTTACTTTGGTCGAATGAGATGGAACTCGAAGGCGTGACCAAGTTGCTGGTGAAATTGGGTGAAATTCCGATGAGCGGATCGCCACGCAATAATGTACGATCCTTCGAGATTGGCACCAGCGATAATGTCGACGATATGATCAGACGATTACAAGAGATTTGGCCCTCGGTTTCTCCAAGCCCTCTGCAAATTGAAAGAGCAGAACCAAAGGCAGAGCCAGAACCAGAGTCGGACAAACCAGTCGTTCCAGATACGGGCTTGCAAAAAAACAACACACAGCCTGTTAACAGAGAAACTGACAACAGTGAACCTGCCGATAAGTCGGCCGATACCGGCTGGCGAGTCCCTGTTCATTTTGCTCAAGTCACCAAGCAACAGCCTGTTGAAACCGTTGAGGAAACCGTCAAGGAAGCAGTTGAGGCAATCGTGCCCAACATTGTTGCCGCTGAAGTTGTCGCTGAACCCAGCAACCTGGTTGTTGATCCGGCTATTACAGACATCCCCGGCGTGACGCCCGAAAACGCCGAATTGTATCAGAAGCATTTTGGCAAAAAGACTCCAGCTCAAGCCGTTGCAGAGGCTCCGCCAGTGACCATCAAAATTGATGAAAATGGTCGCATGACCGTCACCTCTTCTGACCCTCGTGTGCTCGATCTTCTAGAAGACTTAATTCAAGAGATGACTCCCCCGCCCAAAGATTGGGAAATTTTTCAATTAGATTATGCTTCCGCCTATTGGGTTACCTTTAACTTGGAAGACTTCTTTGAAGAAGAGGATGAGGACGACGACTCCTTCGGTCGTTACTTCTACGGTTATGGTGGAGGAGATTCAGGTAAAGATGATCCAACAGGGCTTTCGGCCCGCAAGCCACTGAAATTCATTACGGATATTGATACGAATACGATCTTGGTCCAAGGTGCCGACAACGAGCAACTGGCAACCATTCAAAAACTGATCGATCTGTACGATGTGCCTCAAGAAGTCACCGCTCAGTCGGCTCGTATGACCAGTCTCTACCAAGTGAAGTATTCCAGAGCGGAAATTATTGCGAACTCCATCAAAGAGGTCTTTCGCGATTTACTCTCCACCAATGATAAATCGCTACAAGGCAACCAAGGGGGGGAGCAAAGGCAAAGAGGGGAACAGAGAACCTACATCACCAACTTTGGTGGTGGCAACGAGAAGCCGGAGCCTTCGCAAACCAAAATCAACTTCAAAGGAAAACTTTCCATCGGGATCGATGAGGTGACCAACACCTTGTTGCTTTCTGTAGAAGGGGAGAGCCTGATGAATTTGATACTCGACATGATTAAAAGCCTAGATGAAGCGGCCAAGCCTGTTTCCACTGTCCGAGTACTCTCAATGACAAGTATCACCAACCCTGAAGCGGTGAGACAGACGCTCGCAAAAATTCTTGGGGCTGAATCAAGTGGCAACGGAAACGGCCAACAAAACCGCTCCAACAATGGGCAACAACCAGGCAAACCCAATCCCAACCAAGGCCAGCAGCAACCGGGCGGCGGAAGACCGTCTCAAGGGAATACTCGATAGTAAGCAGATAACATAAGCATCGTAGAATCGTAGGGTGGATGAATCTTTATTCATCCACCTTTTTTATTATTCTCCATCACATTCTGCACTCTGGATTTTAGGGATCTACAGTCTATAGAATGTGAGTGCCGATATTGATAGAAAACCGATTGAAGGTGGATGATAATAAAGATTTCATCCACCCTACTTGGCTACAGCTTTAGGGGCATTCGCATGTTATGTGGTCATTCCCCTGCTATTGGTCCAGGCCATCCCAGTCCGCTGTATTGAAACGCCCAATATTTGCGTGTGCAATGCAAGCAGTGAAACAGGGCCATGATATTCATAACTGGTAATCTATCGAGAGGATAGAAGTCCTCAAGATTTAAGCGACTCATCACTTCATCCTGTGGTTGCCATTGTTCGTATTCTGAGTATGCACCTTTGGTTGGAGGGTGTTCGCCAACGTATTCCGTAAAATCACCGCAACAGATTGCCCAGGTGTCACCTTGGAAGAAGGGGAGATTGGGAAAGCGGTGAAATAATTCTGTTGCTGCTTCCTTGTCTGCCGCGAATTGGTTGATAAGCGGTTTGATCTCGCGGAGTGTCGCTCCTTGTTTCCGAACATTTCCAGAGTTGATGCAGTCGGCGCATAATTCGTCAATATCGGGGTGCTCACTCGCAAGTTCGGGATCTTCTGCGTGCGAGGGATCAATAATAGTGCCAGTATATGCAAAGATGAATGTATCAGTGCGACCGCAGTAGTGACAGCCGCCATGTTCCATGTGTAATCCGGGAAGTGCGTGATCAGCAAGGTATTTGAATGTTGAGCCCAAACGGAGTTTCCTTAATCGCCTATAAGTTGCAGAATCGAAAGAAGCGGCAACCACACACCGCACCATTACGGTCTAGTACGGATCTACGAAGCATAAATGTATCATAACATCGAGGCGTTTTCAACAAAAAACCAGTTTAGTTTGAAGGTGGATGGAACTGTAAATTCCACCCATCCTACCTGTCTATTACTAATTATTAACACAGAGTGAACAGAGGACACAGAGAGAGTTTGAAGCAAAACTCTGTTTCCTCTGTGACCTCTGTGTTAAGTAAATCGCTTGATCTGGTCGAAATATCAGAATATACTGATATAAAATAAATTCGTCTGATATTCCAGATCATTCCCACCACAACATCTTATTCAAGGCCGCAGATCTTGAAACTCTCGCGCAGAAAATTCCTGATCGCCAATGGGGCCGCTTTGCCGTCGCTTGCTTCTGCTGGCACAAGTAAAACAGAGAAGCCGGCCAGAAAACTGGTGATTGTCTACTTGCCCAATGGGCTGGTCCGCCGCTGTTTTATTCCTGGCGAAGAGAATGGAGTTTTGCCTGGGTTTAATACTGTCAAACGCTCCGAGAGACTTCGCGATGGAAAAGATGGCACCCCGGCCGGCACGTATCCGTTAGAGCTCACTTCCACAATGCAGCCGCTGGCCCAGCACAAAGACAATATCACGCTGATCACCGGGCTGGATCGACCCTATCGAAATGGGAGCGATGCCCATGAACAAGGGGCCGCAACGTACTTGACCAGTATGTCTCCAGAAGATGCTGATCAAAAAGGTTTACAGTTTATCCGTGGTCGCACTTTAGATCACGTGATTGGCGACCAAGTCGGTCAATCGACTGCGTTCAAAACCTTGGAACTCAGTTGCAACGGGTTCACATCGCCGAAGGAGTCCAAAGGCTTTGACAATATCTCTTGGTATGATGAAAAGCAAGAAGCACCATCGATCAAAGATCCGCAGCAGCTTTATAATCGGCTGTTCGCTGTCGGCAATCATCAACAACATGTGCTCGATGTCTCTAGTTTAGTGCTGGCCGATGCCAAGTCATTGGAGAAGAAACTAGGAACCGAAGATCGCCACACCTTAAACGAATACATCGAGTCGATTCGCAATATCGAAATTCGAATTGAACGACTACAAAAGCAACTCACAACCGTTGGCGTTAAGCAGCCTAGTAACGCAATTTTACCTCGCGGTGAATACATCCGCCTGATGAGCGACTTAATGCTCACCGCACTCCAAGCAGGGCTCACCAATGTCTGCACACTGATGGTCGGGCCTGAACGCTGGGGGGCCCCGATGTTGTACGAAGGCGTGTTCGACAAACCAATCATTCATCACAACATGTCGCACAATCAAAAGAATGATGGCTATAAAGATCTGCAAAAGCTCGATCTGTTCCACATGGAAATCTACGCCTACATTCTTTCACGCATGCAAACCATGAAAGAAGCCGACGGCAGTTCACTGCTAGATAATTCAATTGTGACCTGTGGCATTGGCATGGGCGACGGAGCAACCCATCAATACTTTGATCTTCCACTAATGATCGCCGGCACCGCCCAAGGCCAACTCAAACATGGCCAACAAATCCAATGCCAAAACGGAACCCCAATCAGCAACGTGTGGCTAACCATCGCCCAACAAATGGGCCTGAATCTCAACCACTTCTCAAACTCTAGCGGTAGTTTTTCAGAGATCTTGGTGTAAGAAACTTTGGTAGGGTGGCTGCTCGCCAGCCGCCTGTCTATGCGGTATCCATCTTAATCTTCATAACGAACGACAAACAATAAGGCCAGCTTCAACCTCCTAAAGGTGAACCAATTTCGGGAAAATGCGTCTAGAGAATTGAGTCAAATCGAATCGATATCACGGTGGAAATGTGAGCAGTAACAAGCAACGCAAAAAAGAGCTTCAAGCCAAGCGTTTAGCGAAGCAGGAGAAGATTGAAGCTGAAGCAAAAGCTGAACAGGAGAAGGTGCAAAAGATCGCAGAAGCTGAGCACAGAGCCCAGGGTATTGATGTGGATCAAGCATTGTTGCGACCAAATAACAGCTACACGTGTTCAGATTTCGAACAGCGAGGGTTCTATCAAGATGTCCCATTTACCTGTAAAGATTGCAGAAAAGAAGAAATTTGGACCGGCACTCAACAGAAGTGGTGGTATGAACAAATGAAAGGCGATGTTTGGACCACCGCAATCCGTTGTCGTGAATGTCGCATCAAGGAACGCGAAAGAATTGCAAAGGCCAGAAGAGTCCATCTGGAAGGGCTTGCAAAGAAGGGTGAAAATCAACAATGAGCATCGAAAAGATACAAGGTTTCCTATCAGTTTTTGAAATCCTCAACCACGGCTGCAACCATGGCTGTGAATATACCTTTTTTCCACATCTGCGAGAGACACGCACTTAAAACGGCCAGATTCTTGGGATCAGGACGAGTGCTGTGATGGCGACGATCACCGCGAGTGGGGCGCCTGCTTTTAGGTAGTCGCGCGGGGAGTAACCGCCGGGGCCCATGACCATTAAGTTGGTTTGGTAGCCGATTGGTGTGAGGAACGATAGCGAAGCGGCCAGTGTGATTGCCATGATGAAAGGGCGAGGGTCGATGCCGCTTTCTTTGGCCACCGCGATGGCAATCGGCAACAACAACGCAGCGACTGCGGTGTTGGTAATCGTTTCAGTGAAGACTAGTGCCAGTAGATAAATCACAATCAACAGAGGGTACGGATTGTTGCCAACAATACTGACCAGTGAGCCGGCGATCATCTCGGCCGCTCCGCTTTCGGTTAAGGCATTGCCGAGACCTAAAGCGGCGGCGATGGTCACAATCACTTGAAGGTCAATGGCCGAACGTGCATCGCCTGGTTTTAAACATTGCAGCAATACCATGAGCCCTGCGATGGTCAACGCAGCAATCGCGGGGTTCGCCCAGCTCAGGTCGCTTCCTCCGGAAGAAAGCATGGCACCCACACACAGCCAGAGGATTAGGACGCCCATCATCAATCCAGATAACCAGGCCCTATCGTGTCTGCGTGGTTCGGCCCCTTCGACACTGCTTACCAAGAAAAAGTCTCGGCTGTTTCGATGTTGGGCAATAAAATTGGCCCTGGTTTGCAGCAGCAGTGTATCACCTGGTTCTAAAATGATGCTCCCGATTTTGTTCGTCAAACGTACACCATTACGATGCACGGCCACCACTGCGGCGTTGTAGTATTGGCGAAAGTTGGCCTTGCGAATCGAATTGCCAATCAAAGGGCAACTACGCGAGAGCACAACTTCGGTGAGGAATCGTTGTTGGCGTGACTTGGGATGGAACTCGTAGGAAATATCGGCAGCCGGAACTAGGCCTGGGATTTTTTCTAAGTCGACAATCGTGCTAACCACGCCGGTGAAGACGAGCCGGTCGCCCGCGTTGATCGTGTCTCGCGGTGTTACCGGGGTGATAATTTGTCCATCGCGGTCGATTTCAATTAAGAACAACCCGTGCAAATTTCGTAGCCCGGCTTCTTCTACAGATTGCCCGATCAAGCGGCATTCAGGCTGGACGAGCATTTCCACGAGGTACTCGCGTCGTTGGTCGCCGAGTTGATCCATGATGTCGCGTTTGTCTGGTAGCAGACGATGCCCGAAGAAAACTAAATAAAGTGCGCCAATCAACGCACAGGGCAATCCAACTCTAGTGATCTCGAATAATCCCATCGGCTTGATCTGCTTGAAGAATGCTTTTAGCTGATTCAACTCTTCCAGCTTGGCAATGCTTGCTTGAGGGGGGCCATTGTCAAGCGATGCTTGATATTCTTTTTCTTGTTGATCTATTTCTAACTGAAGCGATTCTTGACTATCTTGCAGTGTGTCGTTGACCACGAGCGTGGTGCTTGTGCCGATCAATGTGCAGACACCACCTAAGATGGTGAGATAACTGAGCGGAATCAGCAGCTTGGATGGGGAAAGGTTTCGTTGACGGCACCAATCAATAATCACTGGCATCATCATGGCAACCAGCGCGGTGTTCAATATAAAGGCACTCGCAGCAATGATTGGGGCCGACAAGCGAATCAGGGCCACATTCGTTGTGTTGGCACTACCCAAGAGTTGTTGACCTATCCAATCAAGCACTCCGGTGCTTCGCAGACCAGCTGCTACCACTAACAGCGCACTGATGGTCAACACCGCATGACTGGCAAAACCGCTGATCGCCTGCTTGGGCTCTAGAACTCCGGTCAGCGTGACCACGACCAAGCCTAGCAAAAACAGCAAGTCAACCGGAATTCGCTTGCTTAGCTGAACCGTAATGAACACCGCCAAGGTTACCGCGATGGCAATCCAAGGGTGGAGGGTTTCTAAAGGAATCATAAACGCTGCGATTAACAAGTAATTTTCGTGGATTGAAAAAAGGATTGCCAGTGAGACCACAAATTAATGGATGTGTGTTCTGTATGCTATGGCAAATTCAAGATCATTCCATCTTTCGTGATAAACAAGCCAGACACATTACAGGAATTATCTGTTCACACAAAACCAATGAAGATGTGTCTTCACTGATCTTAACTGATTCATAAACTTTCGCTGTTCATTAAAAACCGAACTGTTGCAGTGGCTTAACTTTTCCGCGTAGTCAGCTTAGTCGGGTAAAAACGGCAGACTCACCAATAGATAACGCATTCTTCTTTATTTGCTTAAATCACGCAAACATCCATCTCCGATACTTATTATTACAGACACACCAATAAACGGCGACCTCTTCGACGGAATGAGAGCAAAGATGTCGCTTTCTAAATACTCACCCCCCTGGGAGGATACAGAGGATGAAGATCTCAAAACGACTGTTTTTACTGGCGTGCATACTATTAACCGGTGTAACAGCAGCAAATGCCCAATCGCTCGATCTGGAAGTAACACAAACTGAATGCCCTTATCAGTATTACAATTCAGGCTACTGTGGGCATGTTTCTAACTACCGGCAGATAGATGAAAACGAGTGCCCTCTCAATATATTAGATGGAATTGAGACAGCAGAGAATTTAGAGACGAGCAATCCAACCACGCAGCAGTTGGTACAAGAGCAGCTTGAAATCATTCACGAGTGGGAGCTTGTTTTCTGGAATAGCCCCGAAAACCCTGAAGATTATATTGCTGATGTTCAAGTGAAAGAGGCTCAACCTTTAACGACTAAAGAAGTTGAAGAGAGCTTGATGGTCTCGGTTGAAGAGCAAGTTACAGTGGCGAAATCGGATTCGATTGGCAATTGGGAGTCCATTATTGAGACCTTTACCACGCCTGATTTTGATTATTATGACTATATAGCCAGAGCCCAAAGTGCATTAAATGCTGCTGAACTGGATGGTGTGGCTTCGGTAAAAGTGGAGAATAGCCCCAAGCCTGAGGACAAATTGAGCCGTAAAGCACTGTTATCAGCAATGGCGGAAGTTGCCCAACTGAAAGAAGATGAAGCTCATTTATATGCCTACGATGGTCTCGATCCTTATGGATATGAAGAATACAACTGTTACTTTGAGCTCTCTGAAGCAATAAATAACTGCATCGATTTGGAGAATGAATCGTTTGATTCAACGGACGACGAAGCACAAGTTGCCGTAACTCCTGCATTTTCTAGCTCTGCTGTCCTGGAGAGATCGAATCTTGATCCTTCGAGTGACGAATTTATCTCGAATTGGGCCGGAGAATTAGGCACTGATGCAGTAGTGGCAGAAGAGGAATTGGCGAATAGTGTGAACGATAACTCGTTATTCAGTAAAGCTTTAGATGCCCTTGATCCTCTTTCGTATATTGATTCAATGGACTTAAGTTGTTTGCCAGTTAAAGTCTCTGAAGTCCTTGAAAAAGGGTATCTGTTGATCGACTTAGATACTATCGAGGCGCTTGATCTAGCACAGCAACAAGTTTCAGACTACCGCGGAAAAATCTTGCGATAACCAAAAACTATCAAAACACCCCTTTTGATCCAAAGGGGGTGTTTTTTTACAATTCTGTGGTTATTTCCGTATATTCCGGCTACAATGAGACTATTCCAATTATCTGGAAATGTTAATCCAGATAAACTTGTGATAATCGGTAGTTTTTTCTGGCGTGCTTTGCAGCTTGGAAATACAATTAACAACAAGGTGCAATTAGTTTTCTTGCACCTCCTAATCATTTTTGCAAATTCTTGTGGCAGGTCTTCCGCTATCGGAACATCGGTTGTCCTTCACAATTCACATCGATCCATTAATTGGAGCCTTGATATGCGCAAGCGTCCAAGCTTCGAGTTCGGCGTCTCGACTTATCTCGCCATTGCTTTATTTTCCTTTGCTACACTGGCCAGCACTCATGCTGCTGATCGTGTCTCTAAAGACAGTGTCTCTACAAATACTGCCAAGATGGCCACGTATGACAAAGCGAGTGGAGAACACTTCTTCGCGTTGAGTTTGTCTTTAGATGATTCAATTGCGAAGCATTCACCCACCGAGGTGATCTTGCTGATTGACACATCGGCTAGTCAGGTCGGAATCTACCGAGACGACACCTTTGCAACAGTAGAAGCTTTTCTGAAGACAATTGGATCTGACACTCAGGTCAAAATTGTTGCCGGCGATCTACATGCGATTTCGATGAGCCAAGAGTTTGCAGCCGCTGATAGCGAGCTTGTAAAGCAAGGCATAGCAACTCTCAACAAGCGAGTGCCTTTAGGTGCTACCGACTTGTCAGCAATCTTGCAAGAGTCATTAAGTAAATTTGAAAGTAACTCGAACGCTTCGCGTACCATTGTTTACATTGGCGATGGCACGAGCCGAGCCAACTTGCTGAGCACCGAAGAGTATCGAGACTTAGTGAAAACTTTGACGAAAGAGAGAGTCTCAGTCAATAGTTTGGCAATTGGACCAGAACGAGATATCGAACTATTGGCAACTCTCGCCAATCATACTGGCGGTCAAGTTTTTGTCGATTCAGACGAAACAGCTCCTGAAGTAGCTGGTGCTCAGCTTGCCGCTGCTGCCACTGCAACGGTAATCTGGCCAGAGCATATTTCTTTCTCAACCAATATCAAAGAATCATTCCCTTCACCTGCTCCTCCACTACGAACAGATCGTGATTCGATCTTGATCGGAACATTCAAAGGTTCAGGTGATACGTCTGTTAAAATCACAGGAACAACATCTGGCAAACCAGTTGTACTTCGGTGGACAACCACGCCAGCAGCAACATCAGAAGACTATGCTTACTTCCCACAGTTAGTAGAATTTGCCCGTGTAAATGACGGACTGAAATTGCCAACGGCTGGTTCCGTTGGCTTACGAGAATCAGGCCGTCTCCTGATGGCAGCCGCTGAAAGCTTCTCACAGCTTAGTCGACAGGCACTTGTCTCAGGTGACATCAAAGCAGCTACCAGTCTGGCACAAGCCGCATTGAATCGTGATCCAGGTCACCCTCAAGCTTTATCGGTAATGAAGGTTGTCAAAGCAGGGCTCGTGAAAGAAACAGAAGCATCAGTCAAAGTTCAGCAGCCTGTTGTACAACCTCGTAAAGGTATTTTGAAACTGAACGAAGGTGCCTATCTCACCAAGCGATCTCCTTTTCAATTCGTCAGTCGACAAGTTGCTGTTGCAGATACTGGTGTCGAGCCAGAAGGAACTTTCCTTGAAGATGTTCAAGAACGCCGCAAAGTCATGGCCAAGATTGTTCAAACCGAAGTAGAACAATCGCTGTCCAATGCTCGCGACAAAATGAGTAGTGATCCTAGCAGTGTTAAAGTTGGCATGAAACTGTTGCGTGAAAACATTTTAAGAACACCTGATTTAGATGCAGAAATGCGATCCAATCTTCTCAACAAAATTGTAGCGATGATTCAGGAAGCAAGTCGTCAGGAAGTTATCGTACAAGAAAGAGACGCAAGCGATGGTGCCATTCGTGCAATCGGAATCGAACGTATTCGCATAATAGAGGCCTTGATGCGAGATGAAGAGCGAGTTCGCTCAATCATGGAAATGTTCAGCGCCTTGATGGATGAAGGAAACTACAAAGAAGCTGCGGATGCGGCGAATGCGGCACGAGCGATTGAACCTTTAAACCTAACGCCACATGTTGCGGTATTTAATACCGAACTGGTAGGAAACTATCACGACATTCAAGCCATTCGCGAACTTCGCTATGTTGGTGTGATTGACGTTTTATGGGGTACTGAAAAATCGCATGTTCCATTTGCAGATGAGCCACCTATTGTCTATCCAGATAGCGAATTTTGGGAAGAGATTACACGTCGACGAGAGAAATACAATTCAGTTGACTTGGCGAAAACAGGTGGAGCAGAAGAAAAAATCTTTAACGCGCTTGATGAGCCGACCAAAATTCAGTTCATTGATACTCCTCTGATAGAAGTAATAGATTATCTAAAAGTATTGCATGGAATTGAAATTCAAATTGATACAAGAGCCTTAGATGACGTTGGGTTAAGTTCCGATACTCCTATCACACGTAACATCGAAGGAATCTCTCTTCGCTCTGCATTACGACTTGTTCTGAAAGACTTGGACCTGACCTATATGGTAGCCAACGAAGTTCTTTCCATCACCACTCCAGATGAAGCAGATGCCGAACTGATTACCAAAGTATATCCTGTTGCTGACTTGGTTATGCCTATCTCTCCACAGATTGGCGGTGGCCAAGGCGGTCAACAAGGCGGGCAAGGCGGGCAAGGCGGCGGTCAAGGTGGCGGCTTCGGTGGCGGTGGCCAAGGTGGCGGCGGCCAAGGTGGCGGTTTCTTTGCTGTCGAAGACGAAAAGTCTGTCGTTAAACTAAGTGATACAGTCGAAGCCCCGGTTGAAGAAAAAGTTGAAGCAGTCAAACCGGCTACTACAAAATCTGCTACGGCAAAATTTAAACTAACCCTTCAAGCTGGCGAGACTCGTCTTCAAGCTTGGGAACGTCTTATGCTAACCGGCGTAGAAATTCCTGCTCTAGAGCTTCGCAAAGAAGTGAGACGTCAAATGCAGACTAAGCAATATAGTCATGTTGTTGAACTGATTCAATTGTCACTTCGCTCAGGCTATCCGCAACCTTGGATGTACGAAGCCTTGGGGTTAGCAATGCGACTCAACCACGCAAGTGATGCAGAACTAGAACGGGCTTTGATGTCAGCCATTGACTTCACCTCAGGCCCTGAACACATGCTTTTTGTGGCAACCTATATGGCTCGTATTGGCTTAGATGATCGAGCATTAAAACTGTTCCAAGAAGTTTCGCAACTCGAACCCCTTCGTCCTGAGCCTTATGTGCTTGGACTGGCTTCAGCTAAACGCCTTGAAAGCATTGAAGGAATTAAATGGGCCTGTGTTGGAGCACTTAAACAAGCATGGCCAGCCGATAACATTTCAGTGAAAACCGATGCTTACAACACCGCCAAGGCGACGATTGATCGTTTGGTAAGTAGCAATAAATTAGACGAAGCAAAAGAGTTTAACGGGGAACTTAATAAAGCTCTGGCTCGTGATTGCATCGCTCGAATTACTTGGACTGGCGATGCAGATTTGGACTTGCTCGTTGAAGAACCAGGCGGAACCATTTGTTCGCTTCGAAATTTGCGAACGGTCTCTGGTGGAGTTATGCTCGGTGACACCACTTCTTCTCTCAAAGGAACTGGCGTGGATGGCTTCTCTGAAGTTTATGTTTGCCCCAAAGGATTCACGGGCGAGTATCGTATGATGATTCGTAAAGTCTGGGGTGAAATTACTACGGGTAAAGTCACCGTTGATGTTTACACTAACTACGGTTCAGAAAACCAAAAGCACATGCGAAAGCAAGTTGATATGGGAGCTTCCGCAACCGTGGTTACGTTTGAGTTGAGCGATGGTCGTCGCACTGACAACCTGGAAGAACACCAAGTTCAGGTTGCAGCTAAAGCACATGTCAACCTGGGACGTGCAATCTTGGCACAGCAGTTAAATGCATTGGCCAATGATTCTCTCGCAACGGGTGAGTATTATTCAGAATTCCAAGAGAGAGACCCTACCTTTAACCGGAATCGTAGAAATGTTGGTTTCCGCCCACAGATTACAACGTTAAGAGAGGGGACGGAGTTGGGTGCCTTTGCTGTGATCTCTGCGGATCGTCGTTACATTCGGTTCACAGGTGCTCCCCAGTTCACTGCGATTGGCGAAGTCCATACATTTAACTTTGCCACAGGTGCCAGTACCACAACTCCACCTGGAGGAACGCCAACGCCACCTGTTGTTACACCTCCTGTTGTTATTCCGTAATAATGGATGTGAGATGATAGGGACTAGTCTGAAGCATAAAGATTGCTTTAGGTAAACCACCGAAACTGAACTAAACCGGGCACTGTGTCGAGATCTTATGAATCGACCTGCCCGGTTTTTTTTGCGTTCCTGTTTACGGGTGGGGTCACGTTTGAGGTTCTGGGGCAATAAATTGACATCAGGAAGGTCATTTGCATTTATTGCGTAGACATTCGGGTAGACCTATTCGTTCTGATTATGTTGGCAATATGGATAACGGGCTTCGTAGTGGTTACGAAAGCTCTTCTAGTTTCTGTATCGAATTCAGATTCCCTCAGACGATAATAACTGAGTAGCTGCGGTTTCGCTGTGATTTAACAGCAAATCAGAACACGCTTCACAGTTCCCCCACCGTGTGTACCTGAAAAGTAAAAGAGCCACTCATGAGTTCTGTTAGCAACATTCTTCTTGAAAATGAAATTCTACTAGAAAGTGGCACCAACGAATTAGAAATTCTGGTGTTTTCAATCGCAGATTTCACCTTTGGAATTAACGTAGCCAAGGTCCGAGAAGTTCTTCCATTTCAAGATATCACCTCATTACCGAAAGCACATGCTTCGGTCATGGGTGTATTTAAGTTGCGAGACAACGTGATTCCTTGCGTTTCATTAAGGAAGTACTTAGGTATTTCAAAAACAGATGATGGTGCCGGGCGGCAGATGATTTTGACTGACTTTAACAATATGCAAACGGCATTTACGGTGGATCACGTTGAGCGAATCCATCGGATAAGCTGGGAAAAAATCATGGGGGTCCCCGATGTCATGGCCAAGAGTGAAACTCCTGTCACCGCTGTTGCTTCCATTAATGGCAAGATGGTTAGCATGCTTGATTTTGAGTTAATTGCCGCCAAAGTAATGGATGAGAAAAAGGAGCTTAAGAAATTTGATAACAAGTTAAACGTCGCCAGAGACCAGTATCGAATTCTAGTCGCAGATGATTCACCTACGGTACGAGCTTCCATCGTAGCAATGCTTAAAAACAATGGGTACACAAATCTCGAAGTCTTCGTCAATGGTGCTGATTGCTGGAATTGGATTGAGCAGCGTTGGAACGAAACGAAAGATGTACAGGCTGTTGCCCATCTGTTGATCAGCGATGTGGAAATGCCGCAAATCGATGGTTTTCATTTAACCTATAAAATCAAAGAACACGCCGAGCTAAAACGCATTCCAGTTTGTCTCTATTCCTCGATTGTCTCGCCTGACAATCATAAGAAGGGCGTTTCCGTAGGTGCCGATGCACAACTTACAAAACCAGAGATGGATAAAACCATTGAGATGGCGGACCAGTTAATTACGAAGGCTTGGATCAATGAAACTACTGAAGCATCTCCAACGGCACCGCAATCCATCGTAAAGCCGTCAGTCGTTCAAGCAGCGGCTCCTGCTTCGCCAGCGATTGAAGAAGAAAGCAACATTTCTGAAGTTCAGACGCCAGTTGATGTTCAAGAAATTCCAAAATCTAATAAGACTGCCGCTGAGTCTCAATCTGTTAAAACGATGGATCAAGATGAGCCAGATTTGATCAGTATTTATCGACAAGAAATGCAAGGACGATCACTTGCGATTCAAGAAGTAGTAGTACAACTTCAAGCGAACGAAATTCAGGAAGACTTTGATACCACACCTCTGTTGCGTATTTTGCACAGCATCAAATCGGCATCGCAAGTCATTCCCTTCAATGAAGCTGTGGAAGCAACACACTTGATGGAAGGATTGGTGCAAACGCCTGATCATGTGACCGATTCAAGTTTTGTAGGCAAAGTAGAAAAGTTTGCTTCTTGGATTACAGACTTGGCCGACCTAGGAAATGACTTAAACTCGGTTCTTAGCCAATCTTCCACTCTGCAAAAACAACTGAAATCGTAATCAACACTACACAGGGGACTAAGGTATCAGTACGAAAAAACTGCGCAATCTCCCCAATGTATGTTAGAATGCAGCGAATAACACTTCACTTCCTTACTTTTTCTCTTGAATAGAAAGTTGGTGATAGCATGGGTGCGTTAGATCTAGTCGTGGTTGGAACTTGCCGTGATGCGGTAGAAGCTGAAATTAAAAAGAGTGCCTTGGAACAAGAGGACATCTACTGCGCTATTGAAAACGAAGGCCAAGCAGGTCTTACAGGGACTTTTGATATTAAATTACTTGTCCCACGCAATTGCAAGGAAAAGGCAATCGAGTTTCTCAGCACACACGAAGTGTAAAAATAGGAACTCTGCAATTCGATCTGGTCTCAGATCGATTGTTTCTTTAAAATCTGGCCACGACATCGCTCTATGCTCAGAGCGATGCTAGCACCACTAGCTTCGAGGCCAATAGACTCATGCAGAGTTTCATCATTATCAATCGACGTAGATTTCTACTATTATCATTCGTGTCTGCGTTTGTGATGTTCCTATCGTGGAACCCAAACATTGCGAATGCACAACCTCGGGGTGTCTTAACAGGCTGGTATGATGATGCCAACCTGAACGATCTCTATTTCATCGATCAAAACCGCGGTTGGGCAATCGGCGATCATGGGGTGATCTGGCAAACTCAAAATGCTGGAGTTCATTGGAAGCAACAGCCTTCTAGCACCGATGCTCAATTACATGCAATCCATTTTGTTGATGCAAATCATGGTTGGATTGTTGGCGGAATAGTTCAGCCTTATACAAAAAAAACAACGGGCGTTATGCTGCGAACCAGAGATGGAGGTAGTAGCTGGGAACCAATTCAAATCACCTCACTACCGATGTTGCGTGACGTCTACTTCACCGATTCGCGTCATGGCTGGGCAGTCGGTAATCCTTCGCCCATGTACCCCAGTGGTTTTTTTGAAACCCGCGATGGTGGAAAGAGTTGGAAAAGCATCACTGCCGAAGTTCAAAGTGTCTGGCACTCTCTGGCGCCAAGCCCCTCAGGCAGAGTCCACTTGACCGGAACTCGTGGAACCATTGCAGTGGCAGATCCAGGTGCAATTCGTCAAGGAGATCTTCCTTCGTTTGGTGCTGGAACATTGCATCAATGCAAAATGGTGAGCGACAGCCATGGCTGGATCGTAGGCGATGGTGGTCTGGTGTTACGCACAACCGATGCTGGTTTTTCGTGGGAACCTATCCCCTCGGCATCGCCAGCGACTCGTAAGCAAATTGATTTCCGCACGATTTCGCAAAGAGGGGCTCACCTATGGATCACCGGCAGCCCCGGTACTGTGGTGCTTCACTCGGCCGATCGAGGTGAGACCTGGGAAGTACAATCGACTCGAAATCAAATGCCGTTGCACGCAATTCATTTTATTGATGAACTCCATGGCTATGCAGTCGGTGCTCTTGGAACCATCTTGGCAACCACCAACGGCGGAGCAACCTGGACAACCCAACGAGGCACCAAGCAAAAGGCTGCTCTGTTAGGAATTCTTCGCAGTGCTGATTCCTTGTCGCCTGAGATCGTCAGCCGCCTAAGTGGCGCAGAAGGCTATCTAAGTGTGTTTGAAGTGATCAACCGATTTGATGATGTGAATGATGTAACAACCAGCGATCAAGATCCAGAGGATGCTTTTCACGCGGCGATTCTATCGTTGGGTGGTTGCGATGGAAAAATCTCTTGGCGATTTCCAATGCGAAGTGAAAAACTGAATCTCTCAGGTCAACGGCTAGTCGAAGGTTGGAACCGAGCCCATGATGGAAAGGGCTTAGAAAGCGTCGAAAAATATCTAGTCCAACGCATTCGCATGTGGCGACCTGAAGTGGTGCTGACCGAGTATGCCGATCCACAGGGAAAAGATGTGTTGAGTTATCTGATCAATCAGATGGTATTAGTTGCCGTCGAAAAAGCGGCGGATGCCACGGCCTATTCCGATCAAATCACGCATTTAAAATTAGAGCCTTGGACTGTGAAGAAAATTTATTGCAAAGTCACCGACGACAGCAAAGGCCCTATCGCGATTAACACGACTCAAGTGGCACCGCAATTGGGAATGTCACTTTCAGAACATGCGGCCTCTGCACGTGGATTGCTCTTAGATAAACACCAGGCATCTCCCACGTTGATTTATTATCGATCAGTACGCAACACACTTTCCGCTGAAGTTGGTCGACGTGATTTTTTCGCAGGCATTCATCTAGAACCAGGGGAACCAGGCAGACGCACGCCAGCTAGAATTGCGGCCGAAAATATCCAGCAACTACGCTTATTGGCCCAACGCCGACGTAATGTGACCAATATCATCGCCAGTGCTGAGAAAAAACCGGAACTCTCGAACGCTTGGCTAGCACAAATTGGTGACCTGACGAACAACTTGCCAGGAGAATCTGGTGCAGAGATTTTGTTCGACTTATCGATGCAATATCATCACAGCGGTCGAGGTCAATTGGCCGCGGATGTTTTACAGTTATTGATCGAACAACATCCCAAGCATCCTATCGCAGACCATGCGGCCAGTTGGTTACTGCAATTCTATTCCAGTGGTGAAATGGCCCATCGATACAAGCAAAACACGTACTTGCTGACCCAAGATATCAAAATTGGAAAGCCCGTAATTGCCAAAATTGACACCAGTGTGCCCATTGCAGGATCACGTGAAGAGGTCGAACAACAGTTCGCTGGCGATGTACAACTCACTTCGTATGGAAAAATGGCAGGCGGTTCAAATCCCTATAAATTCACAGAAAAATCTGTGGCCCTGGCGAAGCGTTTTGAGCGAACTCGTCCAGAATTAATTACCCAGCCCAACCTGGCCATCGCAATGGCGCGTGCGTATAGCGACCAAGGGTTCGGGAAATCCGCAGATCGACTTCTGAATCGATTGGTGGCACGTAGTCTGGATGACCCTTGGCACCAATGTGCTCAAACCGAGCTACTCCTCGGCAGACCCAATGTCGAGCCTCCGAAGCCCAGTTTGGTTTGTGCCCCTATTGTTGATCGGCCGATTCTCGACGGATACCTGGATGAAACCACCTGGCAGAAGGCACGACCGATTGATCTTAAAAGCCCCGGCAAAGACGATCAAGCTTGGCCTGCCGCCGCGATGCTCGCCTACGATGATCAATTTCTGTACATCGCAATTCGCTGTCAAAAAGCGCCAGATACGAACTACACAGAAAATAAAACGGCACGCACGCACGATGAACAACTAGACAATTCGGATCGCGTGGAACTACTACTCGACATTGATCGAGATTATTCCACGTACTACCGACTCTCCATCGATAGCCGAGGCCGAACCTTTGAAAGTTGCTTTGGTGATACCACTTGGAACCCAACGTGGTATGTGGCATCTTCCGAAACAGAAACCACTTGGACTGTCGAAGCGGCCATTCCACTGGCAGAGTTGACTGACAAACGGCCCAACGCAAAAACAACCTGGGCCTTAGGCGTGCAACGCATTGCCGTTGGAACCGGCTTCCAATCGTGGACCCCTCACGCATCGCCAGAAATTCGCCCCGAAGGTTTTGGCCTGATTGATTTCCGATAAAGTTGAATATGGTCGATTGTTTACATCCAACTGGGAAGACGAACTGCCGAATGTTTAATCGGGACTTTTTTGGCCGTACATAATCTCAAGCGCGAAGTGTAAGCAAGGACGAAGTGCAATTGCACTTCCCCTACGCGTGCCACTGGCACCTTTCCAGTGCGGAATTGCCAATTGACTTCACTCGTCAGCTATTATTTTGAATCGCAATGGTTCAACTCGTGTAAACATCTACATGATCTCTGATCCAATTGC